>NZ_JBEOVG010000121.1:0-24044 GCF_040295345.1 Actinosynnema sp. NPDC002837 | reverse complement strand
CCGGGCAGGCTTGGCGGACGCTTTTCCCGCCAGGCCTGCCCGGCTTTGGCCTGCCTGGGGTGCCCGTAAGGGCCCCATGTCAAATCGAGCCGAACTGAACCAGGCCAGACCAAACGACCCCGCACCACCAACCAACGAGCCCTGCCACCTCAAACCAGACCGCACCTACGAACCGCACGAAAGTCGCAAACCGGACATCATGCGAACCGGACACCAAAGGCAAATCGGACTTCAGTCGCAAACCGGCAGCAGCTCCGGCCGCTTCGGCGCCAACCCGTCACCCATCGACTCACCCCGCAACTGCCGCCCGATCCACGGCACCACGTGCTCCCGCGCCCACTTCAGGTCGTGCCGCCGCTGCGTCATCCAGTCCTCGTCGATCAACGGCGGCCAGGGCGTGTTCCACGCATCGTCCGTCTCGACGCCCAGCACCTCGGCCACCCGCAACGCCACCCGCCGGTGACCCTCGGGCGACAGGTGCAGCCGGTCGTTGCTCCACGCGCGCCGGTCGTGCAGCACGGTCATCGACCACAGGTCGACCACCTTGCAGTGGTAGCGCTCGGCCACCGACCACAGGTGGCTGTTGTAGATCGCGATCTTCCCGCGCAACGACCGCAGGAACGGCGTGTGCTTCGGGTCGAACCCGGTGAAGATGACGACCTCCGCGCCGGCCGCCCGCAGGTCGGCCACCGCGATCTCGTACACCTCGGCCAACGCGTCCGCGTCGCTCCCGGGCACCAGGATGTCGTTGCCGCCACCGCACAGCGTCACCAGCTTCGGCTTCAACGCCGCCGCCAGCGGGATCTGCTCGTCCACGATCTCCTGGAGCATCTTGCCCCGGATCGCGAGGTTGGCGTACCGGAAACCCTGCTGCTTGGCGGAGATCATCGCGGCCAGCCGGTCGGCCCACCCCACGTACGTCCCGTTCGGCGCCGGGTCGTCCATCCCCTCGGTGAAGCTGTCCCCCACCGCGACGAAACTGTCGAGTCCCTCCATGCGTCCCTCCACTCCGCGCGGCACCCCCAATGACCGCGCAGAACAGCATGCAACGCGAAGTCGGCCCCACGCCAGCGCCGGTTGGCAACGCCGTTACCAAGGTGTCACTCGCTGGTGTGAACCAGTGTCGGCAATGGGTGATTCATCAGGTTCTCCCACCGGAGTGCGGCGCAAATCACTGACCCCGCCGCCTACCACCCCCTCACACCACCTACCCACCCCGCCACACCAACCTCACCGCCTACCCGACCCGCACCTCCGACTCGTACGCCGCGCGCAACCGCGCCTCCGCCCCGGCCGACGCGCCCACCGCGTCCAACCCCAACAACGCCGCCCCCACCACCGGCGGCACGTCCACCACCTTCACCCGGGCCGCCGGCGCGACCGCGCCCAACCGCGCCGCCACCGCGTCGACCACCACACCGCCCGTCCCGGTCAACACCCCACCACCGAGCACCACGTCCACCGGCTCCGCCAGCAGCTCCAACCGCGACAACGACACCCGCGCCAGCAGCACGACCTCCTCCACCAGCCGGTCGACCACCGTCCGCGCCACCGCGTCACCACCCGCCGCCACCTCGAACAACACCGGGCACAGGGCGTGCGGGTCGAACTCGACCTCCGCGAAGTGCAGCCGCTGCACCGCCTCGGCCAACGTCGCCGTCCCGTAGTGCGCGATCAGCGCGTCCAGCAACGCCGTCGGCTCACCACGCCCGTCCTCCGCCCGCACCGCCAGCCACAACGCCTCCGACCCGAGGTGACCACCGCCACCCCAGTCGCCGGAGATCCTCCCCAACGCGGGGAACCGGTGCGTCCGCCCGTCCGGCGCGACCGCCACGCAGTTGATGCCAGCCCCGCACACCACGGCCACGCCGATTCCGTCGGTCGTACCCGCCCTGAGCAGCGCGAACGTGTCGTTCCCGACCACCGACGTCGCGGACCACCCCTGCGCCTCGACCGCCGCGCGCAGGTCGTCCTCCTCCTTGGGCAGGTCGGCGCCGGCCAGGTAGGCGGCCGTGTGGGCGGCCACCGGCCCACCGCCCGGCAACCCCGCCCGCCGCGCCGCCTCGCGCACCAGCCCGTCGAACACCTCCAGGCTCCGCGCCAACCCCACGTTCTGCGGCGACGCGCCGGGCCCGCGCACGTCGGCGAGCACCCGCCCGTCCACGTCGACCAGCGCCACGGCCGTCTTGCTGTTCCCGCCGTCGAGGGCGAGCACCCGGTCGGTCACGCCGATCCCCTCGCCCACGGCAGGAAGTCCGCGTTGCGCGCCACGAGCTCGTCGGCCAGCCGTTCGGCCAACGCGTACTGCCCGACCAGCGGGTGCGCGAGCAACGCGTCCGCCACCCGGTCGCGCCCGCCGCGCACCGCCGCCTCCAACGCCAGGTGCTCGTAGCTCGTCACGTGCGCGATCAACCCGGCCACCGCCGGCGGCACGGGCGGCACGGGCAGCGGCGTCGCACCGCCGCCGTCGACGACCGCGGGCACCTCGACCACCGCGTCCGCCGGCAGGAACGGCAGCGTGCCGCCGTTGCGGACGTTCACCACGTGCTGCTCCGCGCCCGTGCCGCCGGTCAACGCGTGCACCAGCTGCACCGCCGCCTCCGAGTAGTACGCGCCCCCGCGCTGCGAGAGCTGCGCCGGCTTGGTCACCACCGCCACGTCCCCGTACAAGTCCAGCAGCTCCTTCTCCACGCCCGCCACCACCTCGGCGCGCGGCGGCTCGGTCTTCTGCCTGCGCACCACCTCGTCGTGGTCGTAGAAGTACTTCAGGTAGTACGACGGCACCATCCCCAACCGCCGCAGGAACGACCCGGGCAGCCCGATGTGCTCGCCGACCGCGTCGGCGTGCCCCGCCAGCAGCTCCGGCAGCCGGTCGACGCCGTCGACGAACACCCCCGTCTCCCAGCTCAGGTGGTTGAGCCCGACGTGCTCCAGCCGCACCGAGTCCGGCTCGACCCCCAGCAACGCCGCCGTCCACCGCTGGAACGTGATCGCCACGTTGCACAGCCCGACCGCCCGGTGCCCCTCGGCCAGCAACGCCCGCGTCACGATCCCCACCGGGTTGGTGAAGTTCACGATCCACGCGTCACCCGCCACCTCCCGCACCCGCCGCGCGATGTCCAGCACCACCGGCACGGTCCGCAGCGCCTTGGCCAGCCCGCCCGCGCCGGTCGTCTCCTGACCGACGCAGTCGCACACCAGCGGGAACGTCTCGTCGGACGCACGTGCCGCCTGTCCGCCCACCCTGAGCTGCAACAACACCGCCGACGCCCCGTCGGCGCCACGCTCCAGGTCGTCGGTCGTCGTCACCCGCGCCGGGTGGCCCGCGTGCTCCAGCAACCGCCGCGAGAACGCCCCGACCACCTCCAGCCGCGCCAGGTCCGGGTCCACGAGCACGATCTCGTCCACTTCGAGGCTGGTCCGCCGCCCCGCTATCCCGTCGACCAGTTCCGGCGTGTAGGTCGACCCGCCACCGACAACGGTGAGCTTCACCCCTTGACCCCCGTGAATGTGATGCCCTTGACGAAGGAGCGCTGCGCGAACACGAACAGCACCACCGCCGGGACCATGATCAGCAACGTGACGGCCATCGCCAGGTTCCACTGCACGTGGTGCATGCCCTTGAAGGTCGACAGCGCCAACGACAGCGTCCACTGGTCCGGCTTCTCGCTCGTGTAGAGCAGCGGTCCGAAGTAGTCGTTCCAGGTGTAGAGGAAGCAGAACAGCGCGGTCGCCGCGATGCCCGGCCGCGCCATCGGCACGACGACCCGCACCAGCGCCTGGAACTCCGTGCAGCCGTCCACCCGCGCCGCGTCCACGTAGGACTGCGGGATCGTCAGGATGAACTGGCGCAGCAGGAAGATGCTGAAGGCGTCGAACAGGAAGTAGGGCACGATCAGCGGCCACAGTGTCCCCGTCAACCCGAGGCCCGACCACGTGTCGTACAGCGGCACGGCAACGACCTGCGGCGGCAGCATCATCGCGCCGACCACCAGCAGGAAGACCACGTTCCGGCCACGCCACCGCAGCTTGGCCAGCGCGTACGCGGCCGGGATCGAGCTGGCCAGCATCCCGACCGTGGCCAGCATCGAGTACAGCAGGCTGTTGCCCAGGTAGGTCAGCAACGGCGCCTGCTCGAACACCTCCAGGAAGTTGCCCCAGTGCCACTCGCGGGGCCACAGGTCCTCGGTGAACGCCTGGCTGTCCGACATGACCGCCGTCAGGAAGACGAAGACGATCGGCAGCGTGAACATCAACCCCAGGGCGAGGCCGAGGCTGTGCACCGCCACCCAGTCCAGCACCTTGCGCCACGCGACCGGCCCGCGCGCGCCGACGGCCGCCGTCACGACTCCTCCTGGTAGGACGCCTTGCGCATCCGCTGCACCAACAACGCCGTCGCCGCGAACGAGACCACGAACAACACCGTGGCCATCGCCGCCGCGTACCCCATGTCGAAGTACCTGAAGCCCTGCGTGTACAGCCACACCGGGAACGTCAACGTCGAGTTCTCCGGGAACCCGAGCACCTTCGTCGACCCCGTCACGTCCGCCGACCCGCTCGCCGCCGAACCCGCCACCACGGCCTGCGTGAACAGCTGCAACGCCAGGATGATCGAGTTCACCACCCCGAACGCCAGCACCGGCGAGATCGACGGCAGCGTGACGTGCCACCACCGGCGCACCGGCCCCGCGCCGTCCAGCTCGGCGGCCTCGTGCTGCTCCTGGGGCACGTCCAGGATCGCGGCCAGGATGATGATCATCAGGTCCCCGGACACCCACAGCACGACCGCCGCGATCCCCGGCTTGGCCCACGCCGGATCGGCGAACCACAGCGGCCCTTCGATCCCGAACCAGCCCAGGAAGGAGTCCAGGGGCCCTTCGTTCGGCCGCATGACCAGGAAGAAGACCAACGTCGCCGCGACCGGCGGCGCCAACGACGGCAGGTAGCACAGGGTGCGCACCAGCCCCACGCCCGTCTTCAGCCGTGCGATCACCGACGCCACGCCCAGCGCGAACACCACGCGTGCGACGGTCAGCACCACCACGAACCACAACGTGTTGTGCACGGCGGTGCGGAACAGCTTGTCGGAGAACATGTAGGCGTAGTTCTCCCAGCCGATCCACTCCGGCGGGTTGATCAGGTCGTACTCGGTGAACGAGAACGCGATCGTGGCGACCAGCGGGTAGCCGAAGAACAGGGCGAACCCGAGGATCGCGGGCGCCAGGAACGCCAGCACGGTCAGGCGGTGACGGGCGCGGGCCCGGGACCGCCCCGCGGCGGGGGCGGTCCGCGCCTCGTCCACGCGCTCCAGCGTGGCCGTCATCCCTACTTGCCGCTCTTCGCGATCCGGTCGTCGATCTGCTGGTCGACTTCCGCCAGCCCGGCCATCAGGTCGGGCACCCCGCCCGCCTGCCAGGACGTGGCGAAGTCGCTGATCGCCTTGATGTGCGCGTCACCGATGGGCGTCACCGGGTTGCCCTGGAGCTTGTCGGAGGTCGCCAGGTCGATGAACGTCTTGAAGTTCTCGTCCACCTCCAGGCGCGGGTCGGCCAGCGCGGCCTTCGTGCTCGGGATGTTCTTGATCCCGTTGGCCAGCTCGACGATCGTCTCCGTGTCGAACGACAGGTGCTTGATCAGCTCCCACGCCGCGCCGGGGTTCTTCGCGCCCTTCGGGATGCCCATGATCGTGCCGGCGGTGAACCCCGTGCCGTACAGCTCGGGCTTGCCCGTCGGGAACGGCGCGGTGCCGAACCGCACGTCGGGCGCCTGGTCCTGCAGGAACGCGGTGCGGTACTCGCCGTCGATCATCATCGCGATCTTGCGCTGGTGGAACGCGTGGTCGGCGGAGTACTGCTGGCCGAGCCCCGCGCGGAACCTCTCCAGGGCGTCGTAGCCGTAGAAGTCCACGAGTTCCTTCTGGAACGTGAGCATCTGCGCCCACTCGGGGCTCGCGAGCCCCGACTTCCCGTCCGGCGCCTCCCACTTCGCGCCGAAGTGCGGCGCCCAGATCTGCGGGTTGTTGGCGTAGAACGGCATGCTCGGCAGGAAGCCCGCGACCTCGATCGAGCCGTCCGCCGCCCTCTTGGTGGTCCGCTTGGCGAAGTCCAGCAGCTCCGCGGTCGTCCTGGGCGGCTCGGTGATGCCCGCCTCGGCGAGCATGTCCTTGTTGTAGTACAGCCCGTAGACGTCGCTGAGCAGGGGCATGGCGCAGCGGGTGCCCTTGTACTCGGTGTAGGAGCGCACGGCGTCCGTGATTTGGCCGAGGTCCACGTCGTCACGCCCGAGGTAGGGCTCGAGGTCCTGGAACGAGCCGCTGGAGCAGAACTGGCCGATGTTGTCGGTGGTGAACGACAGGGCCACGTCCGGCGGGTTGCCGCCGCGGATGCCCGCGGTGATCTTGTCGTCGTCCTGGCTGCCCTCGTGCTTGATCTCGGCGTTCGGGAACTTCTCCTTGAAGCTCTCCAGGGCCTTGGTGACCTCGGCCTGCTCGCGGCCGGAGTAGTTGCTCCAGACCGTGAGGGAGAACCGGTCGTCCTTGCCGGGCGCCGCCGCCGGTCCCGACCCCTCGGCCTGCTCGCCGGAGCCCGCCGCACAAGCGGTCAGGGACACCGCCGCGGCCACGCACAACAACGCTGCGCGGTGGAGCTTGCGCATGTGCTCTCCTTCATGTCGACGTGCTCGGTGCGGTCGCGTCCTGCTGGTTCGGACCGCGGAAGGGTTCGGTCGTGGCGGCGGGCAGACCGAACACCTGTTCCCTGACGACCGACAGCGCGGAGTGCAGTGCGCCGGAGCGCACCGGTTTCCCGGTCACCAGGGCGAGCTTGACGGGGGTGCGTGGCACCACCAGGCGGCGCAGCTCGGCGGCGACGAGGTCGGCGAGCGTCGTGCCGCCCGCCTGCGCGATCTCGCCGGAGAGCAGCACCAGTTCGGGGTCGAGCACGGCGATCACGTTCGCCACGCCGGTCGCGACGCGGCGGGCCAGGTCGACCAGGAACTCCCGGCCGGCCGGTCCCTCGCTCAACGCCTTCTCCACGGCGGCCTGACCGGTGCGCGCGGACACGCCGTGCGCGCGGGCCAGGCGGGCGATGCCGGGGCTGTCGAGCAGGTCGCCGTAACGGCTGCCGGTGCGCTCGGTGCCCGTGTCGGCGTGCGCGTGGTCCGGTACCCGCATCGCGTCGATCTCGCCCGCGCCGCCGGTCGCGCCGCGCAGCAGCACCCCGTTGACGACGACGGCCGCGCCCACCGCGTCCGCGGGCCAGAGCAGGACGAAGTTCCGCACGCCGACCGCGCGGCCGGCGATCATCTCCTCCAGCGCGACGAGGTTGACGTCGTTCTCGACCGTGACGGAGGTGTCGAGGAGGGCTTCGAGCTCCTCGGGGATGTTCTTGTTCCCCCAGCCCGGCATGTGCGGCGCGTAGTTGAGGCGGCCGGTGGCCGGGTCGACCGCGCCGGGGCTGCCCACGACCACGTGGTGCAGGGCGTCGGTGGTGAGGCCCGCCTGGGTCGCGGCCTTCGTGACCGCGCTGTGGAACGCCTCCAGCACGTCGGTCTTCGGCATGGGCGCGCGGTGCTCGGTGAGCGTGGCGCCGGAGATGTCGGCGATGGCGATGTCGACCGAGTCCGGGGTGAGGTCGACGGCGGCGACGTGGGCCAGCGCGCCGTTGACCGTCCAGAGCTGCGCCCGCGGGCCGCGTCCGCCGCCGCGCAGGCCGTTGCGCAGGACCGTGCCCTCGTCTTCGAGGCGGGTGAGCAGCTGCGCGGTGGCCGGCTTGGACAGGCCGATGATCCCTTCCAGCTCCGCCCTGGTCAGCGGGCCGTTGCGGAGCAGCGCCTCGATGGCGGCGCGGTCGTTGATCTCGCGCAGCAGCCTCGGGCTCCCGGCTCGCATCGGGTCTCCTGTCCGTGACGGTCCTGTCTGGTAACTTTCCAGACGATTTCGTGGAGACGCTAGTGACGGGGCTCACGGGGGTCAATGTTCCGAGACGGGTCCGTTACCTGGGTTAGGTAGGCCTAAGGCACCCTGGAGTCATGACCGACACGCGTCAGGAGTCGCTGGCCGCACTGCTCGGCGGGCGGGGCGGGGCGCTGGACGCCTCGCTGCCGCCGCTGGCGTTCGTCGTGGGGTGGCTGCTGGGCGGGAGCTCGATCGCCGTCGGCGCCCTGGCGGCGGTCGCGTGCGGCGTGGTCGTCGGCTTGGTCCGGGTCGTCCGGGGCGGTCGCCCGCGCGCGCTGCTGGTCTCCGTGGCGCTGGTGGTCCTGGCCGCCTACGTCGCCCTGCAAACGGGCCGGGCCGAGGACTTCTTCCTCGTGCAGATCTTCCTCAACGCGGCGTCGGCCCTGGTCTGGTCGGCGTCGATCGTCCTGCGCTGGCCGCTCCTCGGCGTGGTGGTCGGCCTGATCACGGGCCAGAAGTTCCGCTGGCGGCAGGACCCCGACCTGCTCCGCGCGTACCGCTACGCGTCCTGGCCGTGGGTGGGCCAGTACATCCTCCGCGTGCTCGTGTTCGGCGCCCTGTGGCTGGCCGGCGAGGTGGTCCTGCTGGGCATCATGCGCGCCGCCCTGACCTGGCCGCTGCAGGTGGCGTGCATCGCCGTGAGCTGGTGGGTCCTGCGCCGAACCCTCCCCGCCGACCACCCGGGCCTGCGCCACCCCCGCACCCCGTCCCCCTGACCGGGTCAGGCGGGGCGGGGGGCGGAGTCGCCCAGGACCTTCACGGCGGCCAGCCAGGCCGCGCCGGCGGCGCCCTCGGTGGCGACGGTGACGGGCGCCGAGGTGCGGGTGGTCAGTTCGAGCTTGAGGCGCGACCCCAGCGGCTGGGCGTGGACCAGGCTGCCCATCAGGACGATCGGCGAGCGGTCGTCGGCGGGGCGGGCGGCCTCGGCCAGGTCGGCCAGGGTCCGCACGGCGGCGGTGATGATCCGGTCGGCGGACGGGGCCGTGGCGTGCGCCGTCACGAGGGGCGCGTAGGTCGCCAGGGCGATCGGCGCGGCGTTGTTCGCCACCGTGATCAACCGCCGCCACTGGTCACGTCGCGGCACGTCGGGGACGTCGGCACGGGCCAGCACGGCGGTGGTCAGGTCGTCCGGCTCGTCCCGCTCCAACGCCACCAGGGTCGCCCGCACCGCCTCACGCCCCAGCCAGAACGCCGAACCCTCGTCACCCAGCAGCCACCCGTACCCGCCGGCCGTCGACACCAGCTCGTGGTGCTCGATCCGGGCCGCGATCGACCCCGTCCCCGCCACCAGCACGGTCCCGTCGGGCGACGCCGACCCCGTCGCGAACGCCGCCTCGCAGTCCGTGATCACCCGCATCGGGCACCGCAGCCCGGCGCCCGCCCACGCCGCCTCGAACAGCGCCGCCACCGCCGGATCGCTGAGCAGCTTGCTCGACCCGGCCATGCCGAGCACGCCCGACTCGACCTTCGCCGGGTCCAACCCCTCCAACGCCGCCGTCAACGCCTGCCGGACGTGCGTGGCGGCCGTCTCCGGCGGATGGGAGTTGGGGTTCGCGCCGCCGGCCATCCCGGCGCCCAACCGGGTGCCGTCCAGGTCGAGCACCAACGCCCGAGTGCTCGTGCCGCCCGCGTCCAGACCTACTACGAAACCCATTCGCCCGAGTATGCCCAGCACGAACGAGGTCCGGCACACCCAACCGGGTTGTGCCGGACCTGGCTCTGCGTAGCAGGCCGAACGGGCGTCAGCGGACCGCGAGCACCTGCGCGCGGTGGCCGGACGCGTTGTGGTGGTGCAGCAACAGCAGTCCCCCGGCCGACTCGCCCCGCCGCACCCGCAGCACCGCGCCCGGCTCCGCCACGAACGACACCCCGCCCTCGACGCCGAGCCCCGGCCGCAGCGGGTCGAACGCCATCGGCGTGTCGATCCGGTCCACGAGCAGGTCCGCGTTGCCCGGCGCCGGGTAGTGCCCGGACGTCACGACCGTGTAGGTCAACGGTGCGCTGCCGGCCGCCGGGTCGATGCCCAACGCGGTCAACGCCACCGGCAGCACCACCACGTCGCTGTCCATGAGGTTGGTGTCCACGTCGCCGTACTGGCCGTTGAGCGGCTGCTCGTCGACCACCGCGCCGTCCGCCTCGCGCACGGTCCGCGCCAGCCACACGTCCGCCGTCACGACCTCGGCGACGCTCGGCTTCACCGCGCTCACGGTGTAGTCGTGCGCGCCGTCGCCGTTGGTGTCGATCCGGATCCCCGGGCTGGTGGCGATGCCGAGCGTGACCCAGTTCCGCCAGGTCACGACCCCGAACGCGAGCATCCCGGCACCGACGCCCGCCCCGACGTACCGCAGGTCACCGCCCCGGGCCGACCCGTTGACCGCGCACCCGGCCTGCACCCCGTCCGCGCAGTCGGGCAGCTCGGGGCTGGAGCCGTGCAGCGCGAACGCGCTCACCAACGACCGGTAGGCCTCGTCGCCCTCGCCCTGGTCCAGCGCACGTCCGCCCAGCTCCACCGCGCCGTCACCCCGGTCGACCGCCGCCACGTCCGCGACCGGTTTCGGCGCGGCGTACACCGGCACCCGGAGCGTGCGGTCGCCGGACCGCACGAGCAGCCGACCGGACGCCTCCGCCAGGAACTGCCGCGCCACGTCCGCGTGCACCTTCTCGATCGTCGGGTCGGCCACCTTCCGCAGCTCCCCGGGCGTGACGGTCAGCGTCACGTCGACCGACGCGGTCCCGCCCGGCGGCACGACGAGCACCGGCGGCCACACCTCGAACGCCGCGCCGGGCACGGTGGTCGCGGGCTGGTAGGTCACCCGGGCCGTGCGCACCGACGCCGACTTGTTCACCACCTCCACCGTCTTGCCCACCGACAGCGGCGCCGCCGCCTCGACCGGTCCGAACGACACGCCGACGGTGCCGGGGTCGTCCGCGACCATGGCCAGCAGGTCGACGCCGACCGCGTCCAGCGCGTCCACCCGGCCCGCGCCGACCCGCATCGGCGCCTCGGGCGTGCCGGTGGTGTGGTCGTCGCCGTCGGTCACGTCGCCGGTCGCGGTGTTCATGATCGCGGCCTTGACCTCCTCGACCGTCCACTCCGGACGCGCCTCGCGCACCAGTGCGGCGATGCCGGCCACGTGCGGCGCGGCCATGGACGTGCCGCCCATGCTCACCGCCTCGGCCCCCGTGCCTGCCGACGCGGACACGATCGTGTCACCGGGCGCGGCCACGTCCGGCTTGGCCGCCGCGGCCCCGCGCGACCCGCGCGAGGACGACGGCGTGATCGTGTCCGCCAGGGTCGGCGTCATCGTCGGCACGGCGTTGCGCAGCGAGCCGAGCATCCGCACCCGGAGCGTCCCGTCGGCCAACGCGGGCCGCACGGCGTCGGTCGCCGCACGCGTGAACTGGAACGCCGGGATGCCCGCGTTGCCCGCGATGGCGGCCTTGAAGTGCTCGCTGGTGGCGGGCAGCAGCACGCCCCGCGCGCCCGCCGCCTCGGCGTTGTCGGTCCGCGCGGCCGAGCCGCACTCGCGCGTCGCGTCGTCCTCGTCCCACTCCAGCCACACGAACCTGCCGGTCAGGTCCTCGGCGATCGGCGCGCAGCCGTCGAGGTTCTCCGGGTCGGACACCGGCACGACGGGCAGCGTCACGTCCAGCGCGGCGTACCCGGCGTAGCTCTTGCTGTACTGCCCCGCCTGGCTCGCGCCGCCCACCTCGACCCCGTCGAGCAGCGCGAACGCGTCCCGCGTGTTGGCCACCGCCAACGCCTCGGGCGTGTTCGCGGGCGAGCCGCCGACGTCGTAGAAGTCGCCGCCGTTGCCCGCCGCCGCGACCACCACCACGCCGTGCTCCACGACCTTGCGCACGAACAGGCTGTCCGGGTCGTCCTGGCCCGCGAAGTCGCCGCCCAGCGACAGGTTGACCACGTCGAGTCGGTCGCCGAAGTCGCCGTCGCCGTTCGGGTCGAGCGACCAGTCGAGGGCCTGCCCGACCAGCTCGGTCGCCCCCGTGCAGCCGAACACCTTCAACGCGTACAGCGAGGCCTTCGGCGCGGTCCCGGGTCCGATCCGCATGCCTGCCACCGCCTCGGGCGTCAACGCCGAGTAGTCGCCGGTGAACGGCGTGCCGTCGGCGTTCTCGCCGTACCCGGCGGCGGTGCCCGCGACGTGCGTGCCGTGGCCCTGGCAGTCCACGGGGTTCGGGTCGGGCGCCGGCACCGCCTGCTCCGGCTTGGCCGAGTCGTAGGCGTCGCCCGCGAAGTCGTGGCCCCCGACGACCTTGGCGGTCGGCGTCCACGGCCCGGTGGGGTCGACGGCCTCGTGGGCGGCGGTGGTGCCGGGGCCGCCGAAGTCGGCGTGCGTGTAGTCGACGCCGGTGTCGATGACGCCGATGCGCAGGCCCTCGCCGTACCGGCCGGTGTCCCGCCACACCCGCGCGGCGCGCGTCAGCTCGACCGCGCCCGCGTTGCGGACCGACTTCGGCACGGTCAGCCGCACGGACTCGACCTCGGGCAACGCGGTCAGCCCGCGCAGGCTCGCGGCGTCGGCGGCGACCACCACGCCCGGCACCGCGTTGTGCGTCTTGGCGATCTCCCGGGTGGTGGCGTCCTGGCCCCGCAGCGCGGTCAGCACTCGGTCGGCCTGCGCGTCGGCGTGCTGCCGGGCGGCTCGTGCGGCCGCCGCGGGGTCGGGCCCGCCGCGCGCCTTCTCGTCGCCGTACGCCCTGGTGGCCGGGGTCGTGGTCAGCTCGACGAACGCGGTGACCGGCCCGGTGGCGCGGGCGAGCGCCGTGCCGACCCGCTCGGACGACCCGCCGCTCGCGTGGTCGGCGCGGTTCGGCGGCAGCGGTCTGGCCGCGGGGTCGGCTCCCGAGGCGCTGCCGACGAGGAGCGTGCCGAGCAGTGCGGCGGTGGCGGTGGACGCCCACACCGCGCGGTGGAGTTTCATCGCGACCCTTCGTAACCGGGATTCATCGGACCACTAACTGGACGTCCTCTAGACGGAGCTGTCGGAGAGCGCTATACATCCGATCTGTCGACCGGCTTTTCGAGGAGGACCTGCCGTGCAGTTGCTGCGCCTGGGACCGCTGGGCTCCGAACGACCCGCCGTCCGTGCCGACGACGGCGTCACGTACGACCTGACCCCGGTGACCGACGACGTGACCGGCGCCTTCCTGGCCGACGACGGCATCGCCCGCGCGCGGGCCGCGCTCGCCGCCGGCGAACTCCACCCGATCGTGGCGGACGGCGTGCGGATCGGGTCGCCGGTCGCGGGCGTCGGCAAGATCGTCTGCATCGGCCTCAACTACCGCGACCACGCGGAGGAGACCGGCGCCCAGCTCCCGACCGAGCCGGTGGTGTTCCTCAAGACACCGGACACGATCGTCGGCCCGAACGACGAGGTGCTGGTGCCGCGCCGGTCGACGAAGACGGACTGGGAGGTCGAGCTGGCCGTGGTCATCGGCCGCGAGGCCCGGTACCTGGAGTCCGCCGAAGAGGCCTTGACCTGCGTCGCCGGGTACGCGGTGTCCCACGACGTCAGCGAGCGCGAGTTCCAGCTCGAGCGCGGCGGGCAGTGGGACAAGGGCAAGAACTGCGAGACGTTCAACCCGCTCGGCCCCTTCCTCGTGCCCGCGGCCGAGGTCGGCGACCCGCAGGCGCTCGGCATGCGGCTGTGGGTCAACGGCGTGCCGCGGCAGGACTCGTCCACCAAGAACATGATCTTCCCGGTGGCCGAGCTGGTCCGCTACCTGAGCTGGTTCCTCGTCCTCCGACCAGGTGACGTCATCAACACCGGCACGCCGGCGGGCGTGGCGCTCGGCCAACCTGAGCCCAAGCCGTACCTGCGGGCGGGCGACGTGGTGGAGCTGGAGATCGACGGGCTGGGCAGGCAGCGGCAGACGCTCGGGCAGGCGTGAGGTGACCACGGGGGCGGACCGGATCGTCGCGCTGGACGTGCTGGACATCCGGTTCCCGACCTCGCGGGAGCTGGACGGGTCGGACGCGATGAACCCCGACCCGGACTACTCCGCCGCCTACGTCGTGCTGCGCACGTCGGGCGGCCCGGAGGGCTACGGGCTGGCGTTCACCATCGGCCGCGGCAACGACGTGCAGGCCGCCGCGATCCGGTCGTTGGCGCACCACGTGGTCGGCCGGCCCGTGCCGGAGACCGCCGCCGACCTGGCCGCGCTGTCCGCGGAGCTGGTCGGCGACTCGCAGCTGCGGTGGCTCGGCCCGGAGAAGGGCGTCGCGCACATGGCGCTCGGCGCGGTGGTCAACGCCGCGTGGGACCTGGCGGCGCGGCGCGCGGGCCTGCCGCTGTGGCGGTTCCTTTCGGGCATGACGCCGGAGGAGATCGTCGGCCTGGTCGACTTCCGCTACCTGTCCGACGCGCTCACGCCCGACGAGGCGCTGGACATCCTGCGGCGCGCGGAGCCCGGACGTGCCGAACGGGCGGAAGCGCTGGTCCGGGACGGCTACCCGGCCTACACGACGTCACCGGGCTGGCTCGGGTACGCCGACGACAAGCTGGCGGGCCTGGCGCGGCAGGCGTTGGCCGACGGCTTCGACATGATCAAGCTGAAGGTCGGCGGCAGCCTGGACGACGACGTGCGGCGGATGAAGCTGGCCCGCGAGGTCGTCGGCCCGGACGTGCGCATCGCCGTGGACGCCAACCAGCGGTGGGACGTCGGCACCGCCATCGCGTGGATGCGGGAGCTGGCGCCGTTCGACCCGTACTGGATCGAGGAGCCCACCTCGCCGGACGACGTGCTGGCGCACGGCGCGATCGCCAGGGCGTTGAGCCCGATCAGGGTCGCCACCGGCGAGCACGTGCAGAACCGGGTGGTGTTCAAGCAGCTGCTCCAGGCCGACGCGATCGCCGTGCTGCAGCTCGACGCGTGCCGGGTGGGCGGCGTGAACGAGAACGTCGCGATCCTGCTGCTGGCGGCGAAGTTCGGCGTGCCGGTGTGCCCGCACGCGGGCGGCGTCGGCCTGTGCGAGCTGGTCAGGCACCTGGCGATGGTCGACTTCGTGGCGGTTTCCGGCACCGCCGACGGCCGCGTCCTGGAGTGGGTCGACCACCTGCACGAGCACTTCACCGATCCCGCCGTGGTGCGCGACGGCCGGTACGTCGCGCCCGCCGAGCCCGGCTTCTCGGCCCGGCTGCGGGAGCGGACCCTGACCGACTACCGGTACCCGGACGGTCCGGTGTGGACCGAGTTGCAGGAGGAGCGGTGAGCGAGTTCGCAGGGCTGGTGGCGGTGGTGACCGGCGGCGCGTCGGGCATCGGCCTGGCCACCGCGCGGTTGCTGGCCGACCGGGGCGCGACCGCGGTGGCGTTGGACCTCGTCCCGGAGGTCGACCCGCCGTTGCACGGGATCAGGGTGGACGTCACCGACGACGCGTCGGTGCGCGCCGCGATCGACGAGGTGGTCGAGCGGTTCGGCCGGCTCGACGTGGTGGTGAACAACGCGGGCGTCGGCGCGCAGGGCGACGTGACGGCGAACCCGGACGACGAGTGGCACCGGGTGCTGGACGTGAACGTGGTCGGCATGGCCCGGGTCGCCCGCGCCGCGCTGCCGCACCTGCGGAAGTCGCCGTCCGCGGCGATCGTGAACACCGGCTCCATCGCGGCCTGGGCCGGTCTGCCGCAGCGCGCGCTGTACTCGGCGAGCAAGGGCGCGGTGCACGCGTTGACGCTGGCCATGGCCGCGGACTACGTGCGCGAGGGCATCCGCGTGAACGCGGTGGCCCCCGGCACGGCGGACACCCCGTGGGTGGGCCGCCTGCTCGACTCGGCGCCGGACCCGGCCGCCGAGCGGGCCGCGCTGGAGGCCAGGCAGCCGCACGGGCGGCTGGTCTCGGCGGACGAGGTCGCGGGCGCCATCGCCTACCTGGCCGGTCCGCTCTCCGGTTCCACCGCCGGCACCGTCCTCGCGGTCGACGGCGGCATGCACGGTCTGCGGTTGCGCCCGAAACCCTGAACGGACTGAGGGGACCATGAAGCGTCTCGGCATCCAGGGCGCGAAGGCGATCGTGATGGCGCCGCAGGACACCGTTGCGGTCACATCCGCTTTGGACCGTTCGGCCAAGGCGACGTGCCTCGGGTCCTCCGGCGGCGCCGGCATGTCCTCCTGTCGCAACACTCGCAGCGTCGGCGCCGGGAACACGCCACCTGTGGTGGTGACCCGCTTCGCCACGGGGAAGGTGCAGGAGTGATCCCCCTGTCGCGGTTGGGGTTCGGCGGCGGTCCGATCGGCAACCTGTACGCGGAGGTGTCCGATGTGGACGCCTTCGGCGCGTTGGAGGCCGCCTGGGACGCCGGTGTCCGGTACTTCGACACCGCGCCGCACTACGGGCTGGGCTTGTCGGAGCGGCGGATCGGCGCGTTCCTGGCGGGCCGGCCGCGGGAGTCGTTCGTCGTCTCCACGAAGGTGGGCCGGGTGTTGGAGCCGGGGTTCGGCGACGGCGACGACATGGCGAACGGGTTCGCCGTGCCCGCGACGGCGTGGCGGCGGTGGGACTTCAGCGCGGACGGCGTGCGGCGGTCGTTGGAGTCCTCTTTGGACCGGCTGGGGCTGGACCGGGTGGACGTGGTGTACGTGCACGACCCGGACTCGCACGGGGAGCAGGCGGTGTCGGAGGCCGTGCCCGCGTTGCTGGCGCTGCGGTCGGAGGGCGTCATCGGGGCCGTCGGCGTCGGGATGAACCAGTGGGAGATGCCCGCGCGGTTCGTCCGGGAGACCGACCTGGACGTGGTGCTGCTGGCCGGGCGGTACACCGTGCTGGAGCAGGGCGGGGCGGAGTTGCTGGACCTGTGCGCCTCGCGTGGCGTGTCGGTGGTGGCGGCGGGGGTGTTCAACTCCGGGCTGCTGGCCCGGCCCGACGTCGGCTCGACCTACGACTACCGGGCCGCGCCGGAGTCGTTGGTGGAGCGCGCCCGGCGGATCGCCGCCGTCTGCGCGCGGCACGGCGTGACGTTGCCGCAGGCGGCGGTGTCGTTCCCGTTCCGGCACCCGGCGGTGGTGTCGGCGCTGCTGGGCGTGCGGACGGCGGCGGAGATGCGGGCCGCCGTCTTCCCGTCGCCGGTGCCCGACGCGGTGTGGGACGACCTGCGCGCCGAGGGCCTGCTGGCGCACTGATCCTCTCCGGCACGGTGGCCCGGGTGTGCGTTGTGGCGCGGAAGAGCAAACCCTGGTCAGCGCCAGGTTGGTGGTTGGAGCGTGCCGGCCGTCCCGCGCGTACGCGGGTACGGACCCCGCGTCGACGTCCACCGCTGCTTCCACGTGCGCGTCCTCGCGGTCGCCGGTTT
The DNA here is from genome assembly GCF_040295345.1 of Actinosynnema sp. NPDC002837. NCBI lineage: Bacteria > Bacillati > Actinomycetota > Actinomycetes > Pseudonocardiales > Pseudonocardiaceae > Actinosynnema > Actinosynnema sp. NPDC002837. The sequence continues at coordinate 6,782 of NZ_JBEOVG010000121.1, read as the reverse complement.
GCCCGGACTGGGCGAGGTGTTCTGCGACTTCGACGCCGCGTGGATCGACGCCATCGACCCCGCCCGCCACCGCGTGGCCTTCCGCCGACCGACCACGATCGCCCGGGGCGGCTCCACCTGCCCGTTCCACTTCAACCGCACCTGACCCGCGTGTCCTGCGTTCGCGTCGCCTGTGTCCTCCGTTTGGAACGGCCGAGTTGACCGCCCGGAACACGGTCGGCGGGCGTCACGCCAGGTCGGACAGCCACTGCTCGACGCCCGCCACGTGCACCGTCGACCACGAACGGGCCAGTTCGGGCTGGTGCGCGGCCAGGGCGTCGACGATGGCGCGGTGCTCGGCGACGGTCCGGTCCACCGCGCCGCCCTGCGTGATGCCGCGCCAGATGCGCACGCGGACGGTCGGGCCGGCGAGGGTGTCCAGCAGCTGGGCCAGGTAGGCGTTGCCCGAGCCCTGCGCGACGGCGCGGTGGAACTCCAGGTCGTGCTCGACCAGCTCCTCCACCGACCGCGCGGACTCGGCGGCGTCGCACAACGCCCGCAGCGCGGCGACCTCGTCCGGCCCGACCCGCTGCGCCGCCATCGCCGCGGCGGCCGGTTCGAGGATGCGGCGCACCTGCAGGACCTCCAGCACGGAGTCCTCGCCGCGGTGCAGGTCGAGCACGAACGACAACGCGCCGAGCAGGTCGTCGGCACGCAGGCTGGACACGTACGTGCCGTCACCCTGCCGCACGTCCAGCACCCTGACCAGCGACAACGCCTTGACCGCCTCACGCAGGGAGTTCCGCGACAGCCCGAGCCGCTCGGCGAGGTCCGCCTCGCGCGGCAGTCGGTCGCCCGGCCTCAGCTCGCCCGAGACGATCATCTCCTTGACGCGCAGGATGGCGTCGTCGGTCACTGCCACGGCGGCCCTCGACTCGTCAGCTAGACCTCGGATGTCTGGCGCCAAGTATGGGCCACGCCGAAGCGCCGCGCGGCCAACCCGCCGCGCGGCGAAACATTCACCCATCTCTACTCTATTCGGTTATCTTATAACCATACGTGACGGCGTCCGCCACTTCCGGCCATAATGGTCTGGACCATTTGAGGAGGGACCTTGGACACGGTTGTCGCAGCTCCGCGAGCACTGCTCGGTCGGACCATCACCGGTCCCGTCAGCCTGAGGTTCAGGGCAGGCCGGATCGTCGAGGTCGTCGCGGGTTCACCACCCGACGGCGCCGAGGTGCTGACCGACGGCCTGCTCACCCCGGGCCTGGTGGACGTGCAGGTCAACGGGGCGGTCGGGGTCGACTTCGCCGAGGTGGACCCCGAAGGCATGGCGGAGGTGGCGAGAGCGCTCCCGCGAACGGGGGTGACCCGTTTCCTGCCGACCCTGATCACCGCGCCGGTGCCGGTAGCCATCCGCCAGGCGCACGCCGTGCTGGCGGCGTCGGCCACCCTGCCGCCGCACGCGGGCGCCAAGCCGCTCGGCGTGCACCTGGAAGGGCCGTTCCTGTCGCCGAAACGCGCGGGCGTGCACGACCCGGCGCTGATGGTGCCGCCGGGCCCGGCCGAGATCGACCTGCTGCTGGGCGACGCGGTGCTGCGGCACGCGCTGCGCATGGTGACGCTCGCCCCGGAGCAGCCGGGCGGCCTGGAGGCCGTGCGCAGGCTGGCGGCGGCGGGCGTGCTGGTCGCGGTCGGGCACAGCGACGCGACGGGCGAGCAGACCAGGGCCGCCGCCGAGGCGGGCGCCCGCATGGTCACGCACCTGTTCAACGCCCAGCGCCCGCTCGGCCACCGCGAACCGGGCGTGCCGGGCGTGGCGCTGGTGGACGACCGGTTCACGTTGGGGCTGATCGCGGACCTGGCGCACGTCGGCCCGGACGTCTGCCGGCTGGTCTTCAACGCCGCCGGGCACCGGGTCGCGCTGGTCACGGACGCCGTGGCCGCCGCCGGCATGCCGCCCGGCCGCTACCAGCTCGGCGGCGCGGACGTGCTGCTGACGGAGGACGGCGTGCCGCGTTCGCCGGAGGGCACGATCGCGGGCAGCGCGCTGACCCTGGACCTGGCCGTGCGCAACATCGTGTCGGTGGGGGTGGACCCGGCGGACGCGCTGGCGTCGGCGACCGTCGTCCCGGCCGACGCGATCGGCGAGCCGACGCTGGGCCGGCTCGAGGTCGGCGCCGTGGCGGACCTGGTGTGGTGGGACGACGACCTCCGGCCGCGCAAGGTGTGGGTGGACGGCGAGGTGGTGTTCGACCGCGCGACGGCGTACGAGAACGCGACCGTCGGCGTGGCCGCCGCCGGGCAGTAGCCGCACGAGCGGAGAGGCCCGGGGGACGCGTCCCCCGGGCCTCTCCCGTGTTCCGAGCGTTGACTTCAGGTGTTCTGGACGCAGGACACGCGCGACGCGAACGCAGGTCGCGCGCGTTCCGGCCGTGGAACACGCGCGACGCGGACGTGGACGCGCGGTGGTCAGCGGGTGCGGGTGACCTTGTTCAGGCCGCGCGGGTTGTCCGGGTCGCCGCCGCGGGCCAGGGCCAGGCCGTGGGCCAGGCGCTGGATCGGCAGGATCTCCAGGATCGGGGCCACCTCCTCGGCCGTCTCCGCGACCGGGACGCGCAGGGCCGCGGAGACCTTGTCGGAAGCCGAACCGACCGCCAGCACGTCCGCCCCGCGCCCGTGCACCGCGTCCAGGACGTCGTGCAGGGCGTCACCGCCCTTGCCCGCACTGGTCACCGCCAGCACGGCCGTCTCCGCGTCCACCGCCGCCACCGGCCCGTGCAGCAGGTCCGCGCCGCTGTACGCCCGCGCCGCCAGGTACGACGTCTCGGCCAGCTTCAACGCCGCCTCCAGCGCCGTCGGCAGCGAGTAGCCGCGCCCGGTGGTCAGCACCCGGTCCACGAACCGGTACCGCTGCACGGCCTCGGCCACCGCGTCCGCCGAGGAGTCCAGCGTCGCCCGCGCCAGGTCGCCCAGACCCGCCGCGGCCGACCCGTCACCGCCCCGGATCCCGTCCACCAGCAGGTACAGCGCCAGCAACGTCGCCGAGTACGTCTTCGTCGCCGCCACCGCCCGCTCCACGCCCGCGCCGACGTCCACCGCCAGCTCGGCCGCGCCGTTCAGCGGCGACGACGAGGTGTTCGTCACCGCCACCGTCAACGCCCCGCGCGCCCGGGCCGACTCGGTCACCTCCAGCAGGTCCGGCGACCCGCCGGACTGCGACACCGCGACCAGCAGCACGTCCCGCAGGTCCGGCCGCGCGCCGTACAGCGTGGTCGTGGACGGCGACACCAGCCCGGCGGGCAGTTCCAGCAGCACCTCGGTCAGGTACTTCGCGTACAGCGCCGCGTGGTCGCTCGACCCGCGCGCCGCCAGCAGCACGAACCGCGGCCGGCGCTCGGCGATCACCGAGGCGACCGACGCGATGGCGTCCCGCCGGGCGAACAGGTCGGCGAAGATGCCCGGCTGCTGGTCGATCTCGGCCGCCATGTGCCTGCCGGGCTGGTGGTCGGTCATCGGAGTTCCCCCGTCGGTTCAGGTTCAGGTTCGGCGGACGGCGTGGCGGTGGCCGCGGCGATGCGCTCGGCCGCCGCCCGCAGGCACACCCGTGAACCGCCGTGGGTGTCCACGCGGGCGCCGACGCCGAGGTCAGGTCCCGGCACGCCCGTCTCGACGTGCACAAGGTCTAGACCAATAGTACCCAGCGACGACACCAGCTCGCGAGCCCACGCGTGGCGGTGTGCCTCACGCGTCACCACGACGACCGGACGTCCGGCGGCCAGCGACGCGATCTCCCGAGCGGACGTCGCCGCCACCACCGAGGTACCCGGAACGAGCTCCGTCAAATACGGCCCCAGCCCCCACGGCACGTCCCCGACCGCGATCGACGGCTCCACCGCCAGGTCCACGACCACCGGCGGCCCGGACAGCGCCAACGTGCCGCGCACCTCCAGCGCCCGCCGTGCGGCGACGAGCCCCAGCCCGGGGTCGTGCGCCTGCACGGAAGCCGCCGGGGCGCCCAGCGCGGCCGTCCGCCGTGCCGCCTCCTCCAACCGCTCCAGCGGCAGCGCGCCCGACTCCACGGCCGCCACGATGCTGTCGACCAGCCACTGCAGCCCGTCGTCGTCCAACGGCTCGCCGCCCAGGCACAACGCGTCCACCCCGGCCGCCAACGACCGCACGGACCCCTCCGCCAGGTCGCCGCCGACGGCCTTCATGTCCAGTCCGTCGGTGATGATCGCCCCGGTGAACCCCAGCTCCTCCCGCAGCACCCGCACCGCCAGCGGGTTCAGCGTCGCGGGCGCCGGACCCCACTCCGGCACGACGAGGTGCCCGGTCATGATCGACCGCACCCCCGCCCGCACCGCCGCGCGGAACGGCACGAACTCGGCCGACGCCAGCTCCGCCGGCGTCCGCGGCAGCACCGGCAGCGCCGCGTGGGAGTCCACAGTGGACGCGCCGTGGCCGGGGAAGTGCTTGGCGCACGCCGCCACCCCGACCGCCTGCAGGCCCTCCACGAACGCCGCCACGTGCGCGCCCGCCGCCACCGGGTCCGACCCGAACGACCGCACGCCGATCACCGGGTCCTCCAGCGTGAGCACGAGGTCCGCCGACGGCGCCAGGTTCAGGCTCACCCCGCACGCCGCCAGCCGCGCCCCGATCGACGCCGCCACCGCCCGCGTCAGCCCCACGTCGTCCGCCGCGCCCAACGCGTGGTTGCCCGGCACCTCCGACCCGCGGCCCGCGTCGAGGCGGGTGACGTCGCCGCCCTCCTCGTCGATCCCGATCACGACGTCCGCGCGCACACCCCGCAACTGCGCGTTCAACGCCGTGACCTGGGCGTCCCGGGCCTGATCGTCGTCACCGTCGACGGTCACCACGTTCCGCCCGAACAGCACGACACCGCCGAGCCCGTCGGCCACCCGCTTCAGCAGCCAGTCCGGCGCGGTGGTCCCGTGGAACCCCGGCAGCAGCACACCCGACGCGAGCCGGTGCAACGACATGCGGTCCTACCCCTTCACCGCACCGGCGGTGACGCCGGTGACCATCTTGCGCTGCACGATCAGGAAGAACACCAGCACCGGCAGGGTGAACAGCGCCGACGCGGCCATCGCGCCACCCCAGTCCGTGCCGAACGCGGTCTGGAACCCCGACAGCCACACCGGCAGGGTCTCCTTGGTCTGGTCCTTGACCAGCGACAACGCGAACAGGAACTCGTTCCACGCGGTCACGAACGCGAACACCGACGTGGCCACCAGGCCCGGCCCGAGCAGCGGCAGCGTGACCCGGCGGAACGCGCCCCACCGGCCGCAGCCGTCCACCATCGCCGCCTCCTCCAGCTCCAGCGGGATGCCGTTGACGAACCCGCGCAGCGTCCACGCGCAGAACGGCAGCGTCACCGCGAAGTAGATCAGCGCCAGCGCCGGCAGCCGGTCGAGCAGGTCGAGGTCGCGCATCATCAGGAACATCGGGATCAGCAGCGCCTCGAACGGCGCCATCTGCGCCACCAGCAGCATCATCGCGAAGCCCTTGCGGCCCTTGAACCGCATCCGCGACAGCGCCACCGCCGCCAGCAGGCCGACCGCGATCGCCGCCACCACCGCGCTCAACGTCACCAGCAGGCTGTTGCCCAACGCGTTGAGGAAACCGGGCTTGGCCCACGCGGTGGCGAAGTTCGAGCCCGTCACCGAGAACGGCACCAGGTCGTAACCGCTGGTCAGCAGGTCCTTGCGCGGCTTGAGCGCGGTCGAGACCATCCAGTAGGTCGGGAACGCGAAGAACAACGCCACGACCAGCGCGACGACGTTGCCCGTGACCTTCTTGGCGGAACCCTTTTTCGCGATCACAGCTCGCCCTCCTGGGACCGGAGCAGCCTGCGCAGGTACTGGAAGGTGAGCAGCCCCAGCAGCACGACCATCACCACGGACACCGCCGCGGCCACGCCGAAGTGGCTCTTCGAGATGCCTTCGAGGTACTGGTAGACGGCCAACGTGGTGCTGCCGCCGTCCGGGCCGCCCTTGCGCATCGCCCAGATCTGCGCGAACACCTTGAAGTCCCACAGCAGCGACAGGAACGTCACCATCAGCAGCAACGGCCGCAGTTCGGGCCACGTCACGGCGCGGAACGTCTGCCACGCCGACGCGCCGTCGATGCCCGCCGCCTCGTAACGGTCCTTCGGGATCCCGATGGCGCCCGCGTACAGCGAGAACGCCAGGAACGGGATCGCCTGCCACACGATCAGCAGCCCGATCACGGCCAGCGTCGACGTGCCCGTGGAGAACCACGAGTGCCCGGCGAACGAGTCGAACCCGACCGCGACCAGCGTCTTGTTGAGGATGCCGTACTGCTGGTCGAAGATCCACTGGTAGACCGTGGTGGCCGCGAGCAGCGGCATCGCCCACGCCAGCAGCATCGCGACCTGGAGCACGATCCGCACGACCGGGCTGATCTGCCGCATCAGCAGCGCGATCAGCAGGGCCGCGAGGACCGACACGGCGACCACGAGCCCGGTGAACACCACGGTGCGCACCGTGATGCCCCAGAACGCCGGGTCGCCCAGGATCTCGGCGTAGTTGTCCAGACCGGTCCACACGACCTCGCCGCGGGTCAGCTCGCGCAGGTTCAGCTTGCGGAAGCTGGTCACCAGGACGGAGAGGACGGGCCAACCGATCAGCCAGAGGATGGCCGCCACGGCGGGGGCCAGCAGCAGGTAGGGCAGCGCCCGGTCGAAGGCGCCGCCCCGACGGCGCGGCGCGCCGTCCGGTGCGGCACGCCGCGGTGCCGACGAGGAGCTCGTCGGC
>NZ_JBEOVG010000120.1:0-24170 GCF_040295345.1 Actinosynnema sp. NPDC002837 | reverse complement strand
GCGGGGCCCGCGGGGGGGGGGGCGGGCGGAGCCGGGGGGGGGGGGGGGGCCCGGGGGCCGGGGCGGTTGAGCCCCGGGGGGGGGCCCCCCGGCCGGGGGCGCCCGGCCGCGCGTCACGCGGTCTCGGGGATGTCCTGCCGCGTGTTGGCCAGCGCCAACCCGGTGCGCAGCGACCCGACCGCCTCCGCCACCGCCTCCCGGAACACGCCACCGACGCCGAGGATGTTCGCGTAGCCGTGGAACAGCCCCTCGTACCGCCGCAGCACCACCGGCACGCCCTGCCGCGCCAACTTCTCCGCGAACGCCTCGCCCTCGTCCCGCAGCGGGTCGAACCCGGCCGTCGCCAGGTACGTCGGCGGCAGCCCGCTCAGGTCCTCCGCCAGCAGCACCGACAGCCGCGGATCGGTGTGCGTCTCGCGTGAGGGCGCGTAGTGGTCCAGGAACCAGTCCATCTTCTGGTCGGTGAGGAAGAACCCGTTGCCGAACAGCTCCCGCGACCGCCGGCGCACCGACGCGTCCACCGCCGGGTAGAACAGCAGCAGGAACACCGGCTTCACCTCGCCCGCGTGCAACGCCGTCACAGCCGCCAGGTTGCCGCCCGCGCTGTCACCGCCCAACGCGATCCGCCGCGGGTCGACCTTCAGCTCCTCGGCGTGCGCCACCGCGTACTCGAACGCCGCCCGCGCGTCGTCCGCCGCCGCCGGGAACGGGTGCTCCGGCGCGAGCCGGTAGTCGGCCGACAGCACCCGCACCCCGCCCTCGACGGCGAGGAACCGGCACAGGTTGTCGTGGCTGTCCAGGTCGCCGCTGACCCACCCGCCGCCGTGGTAGAAGACCAGCAGCGGCGAGCCGTCGGCCAGCCCGGTCGGCTCGTAGAACCGCGCGCCGACGCCGTCCAGCGACAGCGAGCGCACCGCCACGCCACCGATGACGGGACCGCACACCAGCGCGTTGCTGCGGGTCAGCGCCAGGCGGTTCGCGGCGGGCGTGGTCGTCTGCCAGTCCTCGCCGCTGAGCTGCTGCAGCCTGAGCAGCAGCTGGGCTTCCGGGTGCAGCCGCTGGCCGTCCACCGTGACGGGACGGCCGGCGATCAGCTTGCGCAGCGGCGCGGGCAGGCCGAACACGAAGCGCAGGGCACCGGCCAGGACACCGGGAGGGATCGACTCGGCGAGCTTCGACATGAGACGTACGTTACTCGCCGGTAGGGGCTCGGGCGAGCGACTGGACCTCCAGTTAGGTCCAGGTGGCAGGATCGGACACCATGACGGTCACCGTGGTGGGCATCGGCGGATCCCTCCGCCCCAACTCGCAGTCCGAGCGCGCGATGAGGATCGCCTTGGAGGGCGCCGTGGACGCGGGCGCGAAGGTCGTCGAGGTCTCCGGGCCCGACCTGGTGCTCCCGTTCTACGACCCGGCCATCCCGGACCGCACCGAGAACGCCCACCGGCTGGTCGAGGCGCTGCGCGGCGCGGACGGCGTCGTGCTCGTCTCGCCCGGCTACCACGGCACGGTGTCCGGCCTGGTCAAGAACGCCCTGGACTACATCGAGGACCTGCGCGGCGACGCGCGCCCCTACCTCGACGGCCGCGCGGTCGGCTGCGTGGCCACCGCCCAGGGCTGGCAGGCGTCGGTGACCACGCTGACCGCGTTGCGCTCGATCGTGCACGCGCTGCGCGGCTGGCCCACGCCGTTGGGCGCGGCGGTGAACTCGCGCGAGGTCGAGTTCGACCTCGAAGGCGGCTGCACGGTGCCGTCCGTGGCCGACCAACTCCGCACGATCGGGCGACAGGTGGCCGAGTTCGCCGTGTCGAGGGCGGGCTGAGCGGGTACGTGTGAGGGGGCGTGAGCTGCCACACGACCGGGTGTGGTTCGGCTTCGGCCGGGTGTTGGGCTGATCGACGGGCTCGACCACCAGCTCGAAGGGGAGCGTTGAAGATGCAGGTGCTCTACACCGCGGAAGCCATCGCAGTCGGGGACGGCCGCAACGGAGAGGTCCGCTCCTCCGACGGCGTGATCGACGAGCAGCTCTCCACGCCCAAGGAGCTCGGCGGCCCCGGCGGCGACCGGACCAACCCCGAGCAGCTGTTCGCGGCCGGGTACGCGGCGTGCTTCCACAGCGCGCTGAAGGTCGCCGCGCGGCAGGCCAAGGTCAAGATCGGCGAGACGTCGGTGACCGCGAAGGTCGACCTCGGCGCCAACGGCAGCGGCGGCTTCCAGCTGGCCGTCGAGCTGGTCGCGCACGTCCCGGGCGTCGAGCAGGCCGTGGCCGAGCAGCTGTCCGCCGCCGCGCACCAGATCTGCCCGTACTCCAACGCCACGCGAGGCAACATCGAGGTGGCCCTCACGACCACCGTCTGAGGAGGCGTCAGACCCATGAGCAAGTCGCAGAAGTCTCCGATCACCAGCCCCCTGGCCGACGCGGACAAGGCGTCGGTCGCGGCGGTGCTCCAGGCCACCCTGGTCGACCTGGTCGACCTGTCCCTGGTGGCCAAGCAGGCGCACTGGAACGTGGTCGGCAAGAACTTTCGCAGCGTCCACCTCCAACTGGACGAGCTCGTCACGACCGCCCGCACGTACACCGACGAGGTGGCCGAACGGGCCGCCGCGCTCGGCATCTCGCCGGACGGCAAGGCGAAGACCGTGGCGGAGGGCTCGGGCGTGCCGGAGTTCCCCGGCGGGTGGTTGAAGGAGGACCAGGTCGTCGCGGCCGTCGTCACGGCGCTGGGCGAGCTGATCGGGCGGCTGCGCAAGCGGATCGACGAGACCGACAAGTCCGACCTCGTCACCCAGGACCTGCTGATCGAGATCACGAAGAACTTCGAGCAGGCGCACTGGATGTGGCAGGCGCAGCAAGCCTGACCCACCTGCCCGCGCACCGGCCTCGACCGATCTTCGGGGGCCACCGGACATCCGGCGGCCCCCGAAAATGTCGGACCCCCTCGGTAATATCGAAAACAGGGATCCCCTGGGCGGGGACTCCTGCGCAGCTTCGCCCCGCAGGCCGGCTCGGCCAGGCCCGCGGCTACAGCACGCGCTGCACGAACGCGACCTCGGCGGCCGTCTGCCGGATCGTCTCCGCGACCACGAGCGAACCGTGCCCGGCGTCGTACCGGTACACCTCGTACGCCGCCCCGCGCGCCGCCAGCCGCTCCAGGTAGTTGTCGATCTGCCGGATCGGGCAGCGCGGGTCGTTCTCCCCCGCCAGCACGAGCACCGGCGCGCGCACCGCGTCCACGTACGTCAACGGCGAGCACTCGCGGTACCGGTCGGGGAGTTCCTCCGGCGAACCCCCGAACAACGCCCGGTCGAACGCGCGCAGCGGCTCCATCTCGTCCTCGTACGCGGCCAGGTAGTCGGCCACCGGCACGCCCGCCACCCCGGCCGCCCACCGCTCCGGCTGCGTGCCCAGCGCCAGCAGCGACAGGTACCCGCCCCACGACGCGCCGTTGACCACGCACTTCGCCGGGTCGGCGAACCCGGACCCGACGGCCCACTCGTGCACCGCCGCCACGTCCTCCAGCTCGGTCAACCCCGGCCGGCCCTCGATCGCGTCACGCCACTTCGACCCGTACCCGGTGGACCCGCGGTAGTTCACGTGCACCACGGCGAACCCGGCGTCCAGCCACACCGCGCGGTACGCGGAGAACCGGTCCTCGTCCGCCGAGTGCGGCCCGCCGTGCAGGTGGAACACCGTCGGCAGCGGACCGTCGGGCGCGTCGGCGGGCCGGGCGACCAGGGCGTGCACCTCGCCCACGAACACGTCGGTCAGGTCGACCGACGGCGGGGCCTTGTGCCCGGGCGGCTCCAGGAGCACGCGCTCGTCGCCGTCCACGTCCAGCACCCGCACCACGCCCGGCCGGGCGGCCGACGACCACGAGTACTCCACCGCGCCGTCCGGCCGCACGTTCGCGCTGCCGACCGTGCCGTGCGGGGTGTCCAACGCGTGCAGCACGCCGGTGGCCAGGTCGTAGCGGTGCAGGGTGTTGCGCGCCTGGAACGTGTGCACGACCAGCAGCGACTTCGCGTCCGGGTACCAGTCGGCGCTGATCTCGCCCGGCAGGTCGATCACGACCTCGGTCTCGGTGTCCGCCGCGACGTCCCAGATCAGCAGCTCCTCCTTGCCGCGCCGCTCGTGCCCGACCAGCAGCCGGTTGTCGCCGCGCACCGGGCTGAACGCGATCGCGTCCAGGCCCTTGCCCGGCCCGTCCCACTTCTCGGCGACTTTTTCACCCGACGGGGTGACCACGCGCAGCGCCGCGTGCCGGTTGTCGCCGTGCTCCGAGTGCGACAGCACGACCAGCGTCTCGTCCTTGGACAGCGCCGACACGCCGCCGTCGTTCTCGTGCGCGTAGATCACCTCGGCCGGCCCGCCGCCCCGCGCCACGTACACGGTGGTGCCGTCGTCGGTGGACGTGCCGACCGCGACGACCTCGTGCCCGATCTCCAACCCGGCCGGGTACCCGGCCCGCACGCCGTCCACCGCGGGCTTCGGGTCGCGGCCCGGCTGGAACGGCTCGCTGACCCAGGTGCCGAACTCGTCACCGTCGGTGTCGGCGAACCACCAGATCGTGTCGCCGTCGGGGCTGAGCGCGCCGTGCGACGTGCCGTTCGGGCGGTCGGTCACCTTGCGGTGGGTGTCGCTCGCGCGGTCCCAGGCGTAGATCTCCCACACACCGCTGGAGTTCGACAGGTACAGGCTGCGGTCGGGTGCGTCGTCGGCCCACCCCGGCAGGCTCACGCGCGGGGCCGTGAAGCGGGCCCGCCAGCGGGCTTCGGCCTCGGCGTCGGCGAACAGCGGGTCGGGCACTTCGGCGGTCGGGTGCGTCGTCACAGCCCCGATCCTGCCGGCTTCCGCGCGGTGACCAGGTAGTAGTCCACGAGACCCTGCTCGACGGCGCGCAACCAGTTGCGGTCCCAGTGGTCCGGGCGCGGCCCCTGCTCGAGCCACCGGTCCAGGCCGCGCCACACGTGCTCGCCGACGCTGCGGGCGGTGACGTCGGCGAACCCCGCCGCACGCAGGTCGCGCACCACGTCGTCGACGCGGTGCGCGTGGTCGAGGCCGGAGGCGAACGTCTTCAGCAACCCGGCCAGCCGCTCGGCCGCGTCACCCGTCCTGGTGAAGAACGTGGTGACGGCGAACCGGCCGCCCGGCGCGAGCACGCGGGCGCCCTCGCGCGCGAACCCCGGGACGTCCTCGAAGTGCTGCGCCGCCTCCACGGACAGCAGCGCGTCGAACGAGCCGGCGGGGAACGGCAGGTCGTCGCACGCGCCCTGGACGAACGCCACCCGTGGGTCGTCGTTGGCCTCCGTCGCCCGCGCGACCTGCTCCGGCACCAGGTCGACGCCCCGGACCACCGCCGGCTCGCGCCGCAGGACGCGACGCGCGCCCAGGCCGTGCCCCGAGCCGACCTCCAGCACCCGGTCGCCCGGCCCGATCGAGAGCGCGGCCACGACCAGGTCGTACAGGGCCTCCTGCGAGGCGATCCGCTGCTCGACGGTCAGCTCGCCGTCCAGCGGGATGCCCGCCCAGTAGCCGAAGTTGATGAAGCCGCCCGCGAACACCGGCAACGCCGCCAGGTCGCCCGTCCCGTACGCGCGCCGAACCTCGGTGAGATCTCCCATCTGTCGATCTTCCCGGCTAGCGTGCGGACATGACCGGGGACGGGTACGACTTGGCGCAGGTGAACATCGGCCGGATGCTCGCGCCGCTGGACAGCCCGCGGATGGCGGGGTTCGTGGCGGCGCTGGACCCGGTGAACGCGGTCGCCGACCGCGCGCCGGGGTTCCGGTGGCGGCTGCAGACCGAGGACGGCGACGCGACCGCGATGCGGATCTTCGACGACGAGTGGCTGCTGGTGAACATGTCGACGTGGGCGTCGCACCAGGCGCTCGTCGACTACGTGTACGGGCCGGAGCACGTGGCCGTGCTGCGGGAGCGCAGGCAGTACTTCGAGCGGCCGGCCGAGGCGATGACCGCGCTGTGGTGGGTGCCCGCCGGCCACCGGCCGACCGTGGCGGAGGCGCAGGAGCGGCTGGTGCGGCTGCGCGAGGACGGTCCGACGCCGTTCGCGTTCACGTTGCGCGAGACGTTCCCGGCGCCGGACGCGACGGAGCGTGACCTGGTGGAGCGTGACCTGGCGGGCTGCGGGGTCGACTAGCGGTCCAGTTCCTCGGCCAGGATCCGGTCCACCTGGCGTGACGCGCGGAGCAGGGCGCGGACCGCGAGGGCGATCAGCGCCACCGCCGCCGCGACGACGACGGCCGCGGTGGGCGAGGCCAGAACCGCGACCAGACCGGCTAACCCGAGCGCGACCTGGATCGAGGCGACGACGGGGACCCAGCTCTTCACGGCGGTGGTGGTGGTCATCGGGCATCTCCCTGCTGGCGGTGGCGGGCGGCGGCGCGACGCGTTGACTCGTCGTCGCCCGAACCCCGCCGCTCGTTACGCAACGTCACTTGAATCGTCAACGTTCACTCGAACGGTGTAGCCCAACGTGACGAAGGTTCACGGAAGATGGCAGTGGACGAATTAAGCAACAGCGAGGAGTAGTTCGTAACGTCCTCGTTGGTCCGAACGAATCACGAGTTACACGGGTGGTAGCGCAGGGAGGTCTGACCGATGATCGAGAACACGGTTCGGCAGGGCGGTCGCGTCGGGTGCGTCGACGCCCTGGGTCGTCGGCGGACGCTGGAGGTGTCGCTCACCGAAGAGGGCAACGTCTGCATCCACACCCCGCCCGGCGAGTCCGCGAAGCTCGACTGGAACGAGGTCGGCGAGCTCCTCCGGCGCCTCGCGGAGCTGCGACCGCACGTCAAGTGACGTCCGGCCGGCGCGCGTCCGGGAGGGCCGGCGAACCCTCCCGGACGCCCCGGCGCGGGAAAACCGCTCGCCCGTGGTCGGGCGAGCCACTCCAATGAGCGGATGATCGACCACACGGAACTCAACCGCCGTCACTGGGAAGACACCGCCGCCGCGGCGCACGGACCACTGGCCCGTGAGCACTGGGCGAAGACCGAGCCGCAGTGGGGCCTGTGGGCCACCCCCGAGTCCGAGGTCTCCGTGCTGCCGCCCGACGTGTCCGGCATGGACGTCATCGAACTCGGCTGCGGCACCGCCTACGTGTCCGCGTGGCTCGCCAGGCTCGGCGCCCGTCCCGTCGGCATCGACATCTCGGCCCGCCAGCTCGACACCGCCCGCGAGATGCAGGCCGAGTTCGGCCTCGACTTCCCGCTACTCCTCGGCGACGCCCAGCGCGTGCCCCGCGACGACGCCACCTTCGACCTCGCGATCAGCGAGTACGGCGCCTCCCTCTGGTGCGACCCGCACCGCTGGATCCCCGAAGCCGCACGCCTGCTCCGGCCGGGCGGCCACCTGGTCTTCCTCCACCGGTCACCGCTGTTCGCCCTGTGCGCCCGCGACGGCACGACCGCGTCCACGTCGCTCATGCGCCCGCAGTTCGGCCTCAACCGGGTCGACTACGCCGACTCCACCGAGTTCACCCTGCCGCACGGCGACATGCTGCGGCTGCTGCGCTCGTCCGGCTTCACCGTGGACGACCTGATCGAGATCCAGGCGCCCACCCCCGCGAACCGCGAGTTCCACGAGGTGTCGTCGGCGTGGGCGAGCCAGTGGCCGAGCGAGGAGATCTGGAAGGCGCGACTGACGTCTCCCCAGGTCAGGTAGTCCTGGCTGCCCGGTCGAGTAAATCTATGATCGCCGGAGTAGACATTCGCACCTCGACGTGTGTAGTGTTCTCCCTGTACGAGAGAACGTCGGATCGGCACGGGAGATGACGAACTACCCGTGACGCGAGGGCGGTCGGCGCGTGCGGTACCCGGAGTGCAAACGATTTACGCAGGACAGCAAGTCGCACTCCGAGCCGACAGACCCGCGCGTGCAGTGGCAAGGCGGTCAGGCGAGCTGGAGCCGATCAGTGGAAGGGGTTCCAGCGCGGTGGCCGGGCGGTCGACGAGGTGAGCCGGAGCAAGCGAGAAGTCCGGTGTCGGCCGTCGAACGAGTGGCGAGAAAGTCCGGAAACCAGAGAAGAAGGGAAGGGTTGAACACCATCGGATCGCCTGCCTCGGGCTGAAGTCGGGCCAGGCGGGTACCGCAGTCCAGAAAGATTGGAAGGTGGTCTCCGGTTACGCAAACGCGATCCACGCAGTCTCCGCCGCTGTACGGGCGGATGACGCGGACACGGTAAACCGGCCGCGAGGCCGGATGGTGGGAACCCATAACCCTGGGGCCCGGTGCCGACAGACGGCACCGGGCCCCTCGTGGCGCGGAGGTGCGATGACCCCAGAAACGAACGAGCCGCGACCGGCGGCGGACAACTTGGACGACGACCACTACCCCGCCTTCACGATGGGCAGGGCCGCGGAGATGCTCGGCACCACGCCGGGTTTCCTGCGGGGCCTCGACGAGGCGAAGCTGATCGAGCCGGAGCGCTCGTCAGGCGGCCACCGCCGCTACTCCCGGTACCAACTCCGGTTGGCCGCACGGGTCAGGGAACTGGTCGACCAGGGCATGAGCCTCGACGCCGCGTGCCGCATCGTCACCCTGGAGGACCAACTCCAGGAAGCCAGGAACCTGAACAAGCAGAACGCACCGCCCGAGCCGGACCAGCCGTACCCGCCACTGCGGGGCGTGTGACCGGGTCGGGCCGTCGACCCGACCGAGCAGAGAGCGCGCGTCACGGCCTCACCACCCGTGACCGCGCCCGCCGCTGACTCAAGCCCTCGCGAACCCGTCGCCGTCCGCTTGCCGGCCCCGTGCCACATCACGCGTCGGCGGTTTGCCTGCGTGCCTGGTGTCCTCCACCAACGCCGCGCCACCCGCTGCGGCCAACGCGATCATGCCTCTGCCGGCACAAACGCTCCAGCGCGCTCGAACCGCCGACAGCAGGCGAAGTGAGCTGCACCGAAAACGACTCAGGGCCTGTCCGAAGACTTCTCGGACAGGCCCTGATCTGGTCGGGGTGACAGGATTTGAACCTGCGACCTCTTCGTCCCGAACGAAGCGCGCTACCAAACTGCGCCACACCCCGGCTTGCTCTCGAACGAGGAGAACTCTACCTGACGTTCCCACCCACTCCGAACCGGGTATCCCTTTTCGCTTCGGACACGTCCTGACCTGCGTCGACAGGGCGCGGCACCAAGGTCAGCAGGCTCGCCTCCGGCGGGCACGCGAAGCGCACCGGCGCGTACGGCGACGTGCCCAGGCCGGCCGACACGTTCAGCCACATGTGCGCGCCCCACCGCGAGACGCCCCGCGCACGCGAGCGGTCCAGTTCGCAGTTCGTCACGATCGCGCCGTAGCCCGGGATGCGCAGCTGGCCGCCGTGCGTGTGGCCCGCCAGCACCAAGTCGTAGCCCTCCGCCGCGAACGGGTCCAGCACGCGCGGTTCCGGGGAGTGCGTCACGCCGAGCCGCAGCGGCACGTCCGGCAGCGGGCCGCTGATCTCGTCGAACCGGTCTCGCTTGAGGTGCGGGTCGTCCAGGCCCGCGGCGAAGACCTCCAGGCCGTTCACCTCGAACCGGCGGCGCGCGTGGGTCAGGTCCAGCCAACCGCGTTCGATCATCGCCGCGCGCAGGTCCTTCCACGGCAGCGGGATGCCGTGCACGCGCCGCGTCTTCGCCGACGGCAGCAGGTAGCGGGCCGGGTTCTTCGGGCGCGGCGCGTAGTAGTCGTTGCTGCCGAACACGAACACGCCGGGACGGTTCAGCAGCGGACCCAGCGCGCGCACCACGGCGGGCACGGCCTGCTTGTGCGCCAGGTTGTCCCCGGTGTTCACGACGAGGTCCGGCTCCAACTCGTCCAACGCCGCGACCCACCGCTGCTTGGACTTCTGGCCCGGCATCATGTGGAGGTCCGAGAGGTGCAGCACGCGCAGCGGCGACGAGCCCGGCGCGAGCACCGGCACCGTCGCCTCGCGCAACGTCCACCGCCTGCGCTCGATGCCCGCGGCGTAGGCGAGCGTGGCGGTGCCCAGGGCGGTCGTGGCGAGCAGCGTTCGGACGAGCGTGTTCACGTAGTCGAGGGTAGGGGGTTGACCGATTCGGGGTGCGACGGGCTTCCCGGTACCGTTCCGGCTCATGGCGGAGTTGAAGGCGCGGTTGCAGGCGGACCTGACGGCGGCGATCAAGGGCCGGGAGACGGTGCGGGCGGGCGCGCTGCGGATGACGTTGGCCGCCCTGACCACCGAAGAGGTCTCCGGCAAGAGCGCTCGCGAGCTGAGCGACGACGAGGTGCTCAAGGTCATCACCCGTGAGGTGAAGAAGCGCAAGGAGGCGGCGGAGGCGTTCGCCGGCGCCGGGCGGACCGAGCAGGCCGAGCTGGAGCAGGCGGAGTCCAAGGTGCTGGAGGACTACCTGCCGGCGCAGTTGGACGACGCCGAACTGGCGATCCTGGTCGACGCCGCGATCGCCCA
This sequence comes from Actinosynnema sp. NPDC002837, assembly GCF_040295345.1. Lineage (NCBI taxonomy): Bacteria > Bacillati > Actinomycetota > Actinomycetes > Pseudonocardiales > Pseudonocardiaceae > Actinosynnema > Actinosynnema sp. NPDC002837. Next base: position 13,740 of record NZ_JBEOVG010000120.1, on the reverse strand, counting down.
GGTGGCCGAGCAGCTCGGGGAGCAGCCCGGCCAGCGGCAGATGGGCCAGGTCATGAAGGCCGTCAACGCCCAGGTCGCGGGTCGCGCGGACGGCGGCCGAGTCGCCGCCGCGGTCAAGGCCAAGCTCGCCTGAGGCCCGGTTCTGCTGGCTGCGGTAGCTTGGCAGCGTCCGCAGACGCCTCGCCTCTGCCCGTGCGGCAGGCCGGGACGGCTGTGGTCGAACGGTCTAGCGGCTCGCGGTCGGCGCGTGGGCCCGGTTGCCGGGACGGTCAGGACGTACACAATCGGGTGATCATCGCCCGAAAATGTACGGAAACACTGTTACCGCACCTCGGTTGAAAACCAGCGGAACCGCCGAAACCACCCCCGACCGCCCAAGAGCACCCCGACCGCCCACCGCCCCGACCGCCGCCCAGTGCGACGGCCCACCGCGACGGCCCCCACGGCCACCGCCCCACCGCCGCCACCACGGCCACCGCTCCACGGCCACCGCCCCACCACCACGGCGACGACACCGGGCCAACGACCCGACGAGCGCTTCCGGCGGCAGACGCGCCGCACGCGCCGCACTCGCCAGCGCCCGAACCGCCGACGTCGGAGCAGGCGGGGTGAGGAGTCCGGCCGTCCGGGGCGCGGGGGTGTGGGTTGGCGGCGCGGGGGTTAGCGGCGCGGTGGGTCGGTGGGGATGGTGATTTGTGGCGGGCCCGTGGGGCGGCCGGGGTCGCCTGGGCGGCCCGGTTGGCCTTGGCCCGGGTCGGGGGATTCGCTGGTCGGCGGTGGGTCGCTCGCCTGCGGCGGGGGGACGTAGCCCGTGGACACCAGAAGGGTGATCACGGTGCCCTTCAGGGCGCTGCCGCGCGGTGTTTGGCTGACCACTTGGCCCTTCGGCTGGTCGGAGTTGCGGTTCTGCGCGGAGACCTTGTAGCCGGCCTGTTCGAGGATCCTGGTGGCGTCGTTGACGTTCCGGCCGACGACGTCGGGCACGCGGATCTCGCTGCCGCCCTTCAGGTAGCGCTCCTCGACGGCCGGCATGCCGCGCACCGGCAGTCCTTCGTGGACCTTCGTCATCGTGTCGAACCACGTCCGCGCGGGCACGGTGCCGCCGTAGATGTCACCCTTGCCGCACAAGCGAGGCGGGCCGCCGTTGACGCAGATCCCGCGCGGTTCCACGCCGTCGTTGAACGTCTGCACGGCACCGGCGAAGTCCGGCGTCGCGCCGATGAACGCGGCCGACTTGTAGTCCTCCGTCGTCCCCGTCTTGCCCAGCATCGGCCGGGTCCACTTGAACTGCCGCGCCGCGGCGGCGGCGGTTCCGCTGCCCTGGTCGTCCTTCGACATCCCCACGGCCAAGCCGTTCGCCAACGGCTCGGCCACGACCTGCTCGCACGGCGCCTCGTTGACCGGCACGGGCTGGCCGGAGCGGTCCACGATCTGGGCGATCGGGGACGGCGGGCACCACACGCCGCCGCTCATGATCGTCGCCGCCACGTTCGCCAGCTCCAACGTGCTCACCGGCGCCGGGCTCAACGTGAACGAAGCGTTGCCGCCGTTGGACTTGTAGAACTCGGTCTGCGAGACCCGCAGCTCCTTGCTCTTCGCCTTCGGGTCCGGCCGCACGCCCGCGATGTTCGTCGCCATCGTCTCGCGCATCCCCAACCGCGACGCCATGTCCACCACCGGGTCCATGCCCAGCTGCTCTTCCAGGATCACGAACCCGGTGTTCGGCGAGGTCTGCAACGCCGTCTGCAACGACATCTGCGGCGGGTACGTGGACGACGCGTTGCCCAGGCAGTACCACCGCGTGGCAGGCTCCGGGGCCGGCGGGCACTTGTCCCCACCACCCTTGAACACCCGCGACACGTACGAGTTCGGCGTGGCCATCGTGCTCTCGATGCCCATGCCCTTCTCCAACGCCGCCGCGGCCGTGAACACCTTGTAGACCGACCCGGCCCCGAACTTGTTCTCCACCCCGGACGGCAGGTCGAACTGCGTCTGGAACTGGTCGGCCTTCAACCCGTAATCACGGTTCGCCACCAGCGCCACGACCTCGTGCCGCTCCTTGCCCGGCCGCACGACCGCCACCGTGTTCGCGATGCCGTCGGTCGACTTCGCGACCTGGCCCTCCGCCGCGCGCTTCGCGTGATCGGTGATCGTGCGGTCCAAAGTGGTCCGGATCGTGTAGCCGCCGGTCTTCAGCTGCTCCTCGCTGAAACCGTTGCGCGCCAAGTAGTTCAACGCGTACGAGCAGAAGAACCCGTGCTCCGGCCCGGCCCCGACGCACCCGTTGGGCGGCGTCCGCACCGGCGTCGCCAGGCCGAGCGGCTCGGCCTTCGCGGCCTCGGCGGCGTCACGCGACAGCTTGTCGTTCTCGACCATCTTGTCGATCACCTGGTTGCGCCGCTCCAGCGCCTTCTCCGGGAACACCTCCGGGTTCAGCGCGGACGGGCTGTTGACCATGCCCGCGAGCATCGCCGCCTGCGGCACGGTCAACTTGTCCGCCGTCGTGTTGAAGTACGCCTGCGACGCCGCCGCGATGCCGTAGATCGTCGAGCCGAACGGCACCACGTTCAGGTACCGGGCGAGGATCTCCTCCTTGCCGAGCTGGCTCTCCAGCTGCAACGAGATGCGCCACTCGCGGGCCTTGCGCGCGACCGTCTGCTCCTGCGCCTTCTGCTGCTCGACCTGGTTGTTGCGCGCGACGACGTGCACGAGGTAGTTCTTCACGTACTGCTGCGTGAGCGTGGACGCACCCTGCGTGACCGAGCCGCTGAACTGGTTCGTGAGCCCGGCCCGGATCGTGCCCCGCCAGTCCACGCCCTGGTGCTCGTAGAACCGCCGGTCCTCGACCGAGACCAGCGCGGCCTTCATCGTCGGCGAGATCATGTCGGGCTCGACGAGCACGCGGTACTGGTCGTACAGGTACGCGATCGGCGCGCCGTCCTTGTCGGTGATCGTGGAGATCAACGGCGGGTCGGTGGTGACCAGGTCGGCGGAGATGCTGTCGACGGTGTCGCTGGCTCTGTTCGACACCATCCCCAGCGAGCCGACGACAGGGAACAACATGCCTGCCAGCAGCACCCCGGCCAGCAGACACAGTCCGAGCAGTTTCAGCACGCCGTTCCTGGCTCGCATGCAGGTCAGCGTACGCGGCACCTGAAGAGGTGATCGGATTCGCGCACAGTTGATTACGCAGGATGAGTACTCGTACTCAAGACAGGTAACAGGTGGGCAACCCAGGGTTGGAGGTGGAACCGGAAGGCTCTACAGTCCGTCACTGTCCAAGACAGCAGCCAACGGCATGACCACTCGATGGTGAGCCTACGGCATCCGCGGCAGGGGTGTGGCGGATTTAGAACGTCTGGGCACTGTGTGAACTGAGGTGGGGGATATGCAGCAGGTGCAGGGGGATTGGCGGATCAAGGCCTCGTGCCGTGACGAAGAGCCGGACCAGCTCTTCGTGCGCGGCGCGGAGCAGCGCAAGGCGAAGGTGGTGTGCCTGGGATGCCCGGTGCGCACCGAGTGCCTCGCCGAGGCCCTGGACAACCGGATCGAATTCGGCGTCTGGGGCGGCATGACCGAGCGTGAACGGCGGGCGTTGCTGCGGCGTCGCCCGGACGTCACCTCATGGCACGAGCTCCTCGACACCGCACGTCAGGAGCACCACGAGGAGTCCGCGGTCGGCTGACCGGCCGGGCTCCACTACTCGCCCGCCAACCGCCGACCGATCTCGTGCAGACCGTCCAGGTCGTGCACGTCGGTAGGCAGCGCGGGTACCCCGATCAGCGGAACACCGGGGTGCGCACGGGTGAACCGCGCGAGCAGTCGCTTCTCCCGATCGGCGACGGCCACGCGATCCGCGTGCACCCGCAACACCGCGGCAGCCAGCGGAGCGTCCCCAGTGCGCTCGAGCCGGTCCGCCGCCGCCAACGCGCCTGGTGCCGGCAAGGGGGCCAGCACCGGGTGCGTCCGGTTCGCGACCAGGCCGGTCAACGGCATCCGTTCCGCGCTCAACCGCTCCACGAAGTAGCTGGCCTCGCGCAACGCGTCCGGTTCGGCCGCCGCGACCACCAAGAATCCGGTTCCGGGTGATCGCAGCAGCTCATAGGTGGCCTGGGCGCGTTGCCGGAAGCCACCGAACATGCTGTCGAACGCCTGCACGAACGTCGAGGCGTCCTGCAGGAGTTGGCCGCCGACGATGGTGGACACGGCTTTGGTGAACAGGCCGAAGCCCGCGCCCACGATCTTGCGGATGCCGCGCCCGCCCGCCCGGGCGGGCGCCGACAGCATCCGGATCAGCTTGCCGTCCAGCACCGTCGACAACCGCTGCGGCGCGTCCAGGAAGTCCAGCGCCGACCGGCTCGGCGGCGTGTCCACGACGACCAGGTCCCACTCGTCGCGCTCGACCAGCTGGCCCAGCTTCTCCATCGCCATGTACTCCTGCGTGCCGGAGAACGACGTGGAAATCGTCTGGTAGAACGGGTTCGCCAGGATCTGCTCGGCCCGCTCACGACCGGCGTGCTGCCACACCATGTCGTCGAACGTGCGACGCATGTCCAGCATCATCGCGTGCAGCTCGCCCTTGACGCCCTCCACCTCGACGCGTCGCGGCTGGTTGTCCAGCTCGCCGAGGCCGAGCGACTGCGCCAGCCTGCGCGCCGGGTCGATGGTCAGCACGACGGCCCGCCTGCCGCGTTCGGCGGCACGGATGGCCAGCGCCGCCGCCGTGGTCGTCTTGCCGACGCCACCGGACCCGCAGCACACCAGCACCCGGGTCGCCGGGTCGTCCAGCAACGCGTCCACGTCGAGCCGGTTCACCGCACACCCCGCCCGACCAGCACCTCGGCCAGCTCGTAGAGCGCGGCCACGTCCACCCCGTCGGTCACCTCCGGCAGTTCCAGCGTCGGCAGGTCCGCCTCGGCCAGCTTCTCCTTCGCCCGTTCCTCCATGCGGACCCGCAACGCGTGCTCCACGGCCTGCTCGACCAGCCCGTCCAGCACGTCGGCGTCCACGTCGAGACCCGCCGCCTCCAGCCCGGTGCGCACCCGCCCGGCGTCGACCCGCCCCTCGGACGCCGACGCGACCGACCGCGCGGGCAGCCGCGGCGCGCTGACCCGGTTCACGAACACCGCGCCCGGCCGCAGGTCCGCGGCGTCCAGCTCGGCCACCGCGTCCAACGTCTCCCGCACCGGCATCTCCTCGAGCAGCGCGACCAGGTGCACCGCCGTGTCACCGGAGTGCAGCAGGTTGACCACGCCGTCGCTCTGGCCCTTGATCGGCCCCACCTTGGCGAGGTCGGCCATGGCCCTGGTGACGTCCAGGAACCGGACCACCCGACCGGTCGGCGGCGCGTCGAGCACGACGGCGTCGTACTCGTGCCGCCCGGTCTTGCCCGCGCGGCGCACGCACTCCTTGACCTTGCCGGTGAGCAGCACGTCCCGCAGGCCCGGGGCGAGCGTGGTGGCGAACTCGATCGCGCCCATCTTCTTCAACGTCCGGCCGGCGAAGCCGAGGTTGTAGAACATGTCGAGGTACTCGAGCAGCGCCGCCTCGGGGTCCACCGCGAGCGCACGCACCTCGCCGCCACCGGGCGCCGACGCGATCCGCTCCTCGGAGTACGGCAGCGGCGGGCGGTCGAACAGCTGCGCGATGCCCTGCCGGTTCTCCACCTCCACCAGCAGCACGCGCCGTCCGCCGGTGGCCAGCGCCAGCGCGAGCGCGGCGGCGACCGTGGTCTTGCCGGTCCCGCCCTTGCCCGTCACCACGTGCAGTCGCGCACGGGCGAGTTCGTCGGTCCAGCCGTTCACCAGATCAGCCTATGCGCGCCGCCCTGAGAACCGCTGGCCACGCCGCCTGCCACGGTCAGTCCCACATGGTGACGAACACCACCGCGATGGCGGTCGCCGCCACGACGCCCCACGCCAGGACCGACGGCAGCACGTACGCGATCAGCACCGCCACGACCGCGACGACCACCGCCCCGATCAGCAACGCCCGCATCACGTCGGGCCGCTTGGCGCCCTTGCGATCCCGCGCCTGCGCCATCCCGACGAGGATCATCACCAGCCCGCCCAGCAGGAACGCGCTGGTGGCGACGATCCGCCACGTTTCCACGTGATCAACGCTAGCGCCGCGTGATGGCCCAGTCACGTCACGCTTTGGGGCTCCGGCACCACCTCCTCCCCTTCCACCCACACCAGGCGCGCCCGCGCCGTCCTGTCGATCGCGAAGTACCAGAGCGCCCGCTCCGCGCTCGTGGTCGAGATCCGCAGGCCCGGACCGCCCTCCGGACCCGTCACCTCCGCCGTGCCGTCCCCGAAGTCCAGGCCCCACGCCGCGACCCACCCGTCCTCGGCGTCCTCCTGGACGATCGCGAACAGCCTCGGCGCCTCCGCGACCACGTCTTCGTCATCCATGGTTTGAGAGTACAGTTTGATTTGTTCAAGTCGGTCGAATCGAACGAGTGAAGTTCGGGCGATACGTTGTCACCGAGAGTGGTTAGGGTGATCGAATGGCTATTGGCTCGACGCGGGGCAAGCGCAGGCTCGGACGCCACATCCGGCCGATCCTGGAGCGGTCCGGCCTCAAGGTGGACGAGGTGGTCAAGGCCTCAAGGGTGTCCCGGCCGACGATCGTCCGGATGCTCTCCGGCGACGCCCTGGCGCGCTGGCCCACGCTGGCGATGGTCCTCGACGTCATCGGGGCGACGCCGGAGGAGAAGACACGCGCGCTCCAGCTCTGGGAGGTAGCCGACGTCGACCCGTACGCGATCGAGCACGCCCGCGACCTGCCCAGCGGCTACAAGCGGTTCCGGATGGACGAGCTGGAGGCGGTGCGGGAACGCTCGCTCGACCCGGCGTTGATCACGGGCCTGCTCCAGACGGCCGGCTACGCCGAGGCGGTCGCGCGGGCCACCTCCAGGCGGATCATCGGCGACAGTTGGGACGCGCACGCCGCCGCCGAGAGGTCTGAGCGGCAGGAGCTGTTGTCCCGCGAGAAGCCGTTGGAGTTCCACGCGCTGGTCGACGAAGCGGCGCTCCGGCGGTTGGTGGGCGGGGCCGAGGTGATGCGCGGGCAGTTGGACCACCTCGTCGCCGTGGCCGACCTGCCGAACGTGACCATCCAAGTCCTGCCGTACAGCCGTGGGGCGTACGAGGCGCAGGCCGGCGGGCTGCACCTGCTGGACTTCGCCGAGTCGGACGAGCCCATCACGGCCTATGTGGAGGCACTGACCGGCCTCGCGGCGGTGGAAGATGAAGATGCCGAGGTGCTGTCGGCTGTGTGGGACGACGCGGCACGCCTCGCGCTCACGGCCGAGGACTCCGTGGGCCTCATCAAGGAAGTGCGGGACACACTAGGAGATTCGTGACCGACCGAAGATGGCGGAAGAGCAGCCGGAGCGCCTCCGCTGCGCAGTGCGTCGAGTTGGCGATCGGTGAGCAGGTCGCCGGGGTGCGGGACACCAAGAACCGGGACGGCGGGACGTTGGAGTTCGGCGTGCGGGCCTTCTCCGCGTTCCTGGCCGATGTGAAGAGGTCTCGGGTCTGAGCACGGCGTGACACGAATGGGGGTACTCGGACGGGTGCCCCCATTCGACACCCCGCTAGGCTGCCGCTCATGCAGAAGTGGGAGTACGCGACGGTCCCGCTGTTGATCCACGCCACCAAGGCGATCCTGGACCAGTGGGGTGCCGACGGTTGGGAGCTGGTCACCGTGCTGCCGAACCCGAGCGGCGAGCAGCACGTCGCCTACCTGAAGCGGCCCAAGGCATGAGCTGGACGGCACGTCTGGCCGAGTTGGGTGTCGAACTGCCCGAGGTCGCGGCTCCGGTCGCCTCCTACGTGCCCGCCGCGCGCACCGGGCAGCTGGTCTTCACGTCCGGGCAGCTGCCGTTCGTCAAGGGCTCGCTCGCCGCCACCGGCAAGGTCGGCGGCGACATCAGCCCCGAAGAGGCCAAGGCGCACGCCCGCACCTGCGCGCTGAACGCGCTGGCCGCCGTCGACGCGCTGGTCGGCCTCGACAAGGTCGTGCGCGTCGTCAAACTGGTCGGGTTCGTCGCCTCCGCCGACGGCTTCACCGGCCAGCCCGCCGTGATCAACGGCGCCTCCGACCTGCTCGCCGAGGTGTTCGGCGAAGCCGGGCGGCACGCGCGGGCCGCGGTCGGCGTCGCCGAGTTGCCGCTGGGCGCGCCGGTCGAGGTGGAACTGATCGTCGAGATCGGGGAGTGAGATGTCGGACACGTGCCACGAGCTGTTGCTGAGGCTGGCCGGTCGGCTGCCGGACGACCTCCTCTGGAGGTTCCGGGACTGGGCCGCCACGGACGCCGTCGCGGTGCTCGCGAGAGCCCTCCCGCGCACGTTGCTGCACGACAGGATCGGTCTGACCGACTACGAGCAGCGCCTGCTGGCCGACGCCCTCGTGCCGCACGGGGCCGACCGGTCCACGATCAGTTCTGTCAAAGGGCTGGACGAACTGCCCGAATCCGGCTACACCTTCTCCCCGGAATCACCCGATCGGGTGTCGATGGGTGATTCCGCGACCGTGGTGCTCGGAGCGACCTTGCGGGGACGCCTCGGGGTCGGCGAAGTCCGGTCCTCGTGGCGGCTGGGCGAGGGCGGACCCAGGAGGGTGATCCTGGTCACCGCCTCGACCGGCGAAGCCCGGCTGACCGGTGAGCTCCAGCGGGTGCTGCGGGCGCTCGGCGAGCACGACCCCTGTGTTGAGGTCCTGCCCGCCGGACTGGACCTGCCGCCCTACCACAGGGCGGCGTTGGCGGCATCGGAGCTGGTGTGCGCCGGCGCTGACGCCGACGGGCACTTGGTGCCCGTATAGAGCTCGGCGCTCCCGCGCGGGCCGGAAGGAGAACAGGCGTGACGAACGACGGAGTGGGACTCCCCGTCCGTTTACACGACCTCCTGTTGGCGTTGGCCGGACGCGTCGACGACGACGCGTTGACCCAGGCTCGGGAGCTGCTGGCGGTCGCCGAGCTGGACAGAGCCGTGGAGCTCGTCGTCGGCTGCCTGCTGGCCGGCCGCATCCCGGTGTCGCCGGAGGAACGCCACGAGATCGGCTTGCTGCTGGGCGAGGTCCGGTCGGACCGGACGCTGGCGGACAGGCTGTTCGCGGTGGAGCGCGTGCCGGTGGTCAAGCACCGGTTCAGCGTGGAGTCCGACCCGGCCGAGGGCCTGGGCGACGTGCTGGGCAAGACCGTGTCGGTGCTGCCGGACGTGCGCGGCGTGCGTGCCACGTGGCGGTCCAGCCCGGCCGGCGCGACGCCCGGACCGCTGCCCCAGCGGGTCGTCCTGGTGGACATCGGCCCGGCGGGTTTCGCGCCCGCCACCGCCTACCGGGTGGACACCGTGCTGCGCAAGGCGGGCATCCGCGCGGCGGTCGAGGTGCTGTCCGTGGGCACGCAACTCGGCGAGTACCACGCGGCGGCCGTCACCACGGCGCGCGAGGTGTTCTTCCCGTCGGGGTCCACGAGCCCACAGCCACCACCGGACTCGGCCGCGTGGTTCGACGGTGAAGTCCGGGGCCAGGCACCGGTCGTCGAGCCGGAACCGGTGCCTGTCGAACCCCAGAACGGCTCCAAGTCACGTCGGGCGCGCGTCGAGTCCTACGAGGGCGTGCAGCCGTTCCCACCCAAGCCGGTGAAGCGGTTGCCGGTGCGCGAGCCGGTCGAGGACGTCCGCGTCGAGGAAGCGCGCGTCGAGGACGCCCACGTCGAGGACGTTCGCGTCGACGATGTCCGCGTTGACGACGTTCGCCTTGACGACGAGGTGCACGTGGTCGACGTTCACCCGGACGGGGTGCTGGACGTGCGCGTCGAGGAGGCGCCCGTCGAGCCGCCGCCCGTGGTCGACGAACGGCCGCCGATGCCGATGTTCGCGTTCCCGGACGACCACCCGCTGTCGCGGGCCGAGGTCACCACGGAACTCGGGCCGGACGACCTGGCCGCGTTGCAGGCCGCGTTGGCGGAGGGGCAGGCGCCCGCCGCCGTGCAGCTGCCGCCGACCGTGGACGCCAAGCTCAGCGACCGGGAACGGGCGTTGTTGCAGCAGCTGCACGAGGAGCTGGCGCAGCGGGAGCAGCAGTCGTGGCCCGGTGGCCCCGAGTTCGTCAACGGGACGCCGAAGCCGACGAACGGCAAGTACCCCGGCTAGAGGTTCCACAGCTCGGCCCTGTCGTCCCCGGTGAGGGGGCGGCAGGGCCGAGCTGCTTCACGCCTCGGCCTTCCTCCGCGCCAGGTCGATGATCCGCTGCAGGTGCAGGCCGCGGCGGACGTCCAGCGGGTGCTCGGTCGTGCCGCTGTCGATCATGGCCACGAAGTCGTCCAGCAGGTTCGTGAAGGCCTGTTGCGCGGTCGTGCCGCGGTCGGCCAGCACGCGGTGCCCGTGCTCGCCGTAGACGATCACCTCGGCGATGCTCGGGTTGAGCGGCAACGTCATGGTCATCGTGGCCACGCTGGTCGCGCCGCCCTCGTGCTGGAAGACGATCTGCCACAGGCCGTGCTCGGACCGGTTGGCCGCGATGACGTCGGTGATCGTGCCCAGGGTGGCGTCGAGCAGGTCGAACGCGTGCGGGCCGATGTCGTCCAGCGGGCCGCGCTCGTGCCGCCACGGCGAGTGCGAGAACGGGCCGCCGAGGAGCGCTCCGGTGAGCCAGCGCGCGCTGCCGCCCACCCAGCCGCCCTGCTGCTCGAGCTGGGCCAGCTGTTCCCGGGTCTCGGGGGCGTAGCGCTTGGTGAGGACGACCAGGGAGGCGACGCCGTTGGCCTTGACGGCGTCGGCGAGGCGTTCGGCGTCGGCCAGGCTGGCCGCGATCGGCTTCTCCAGGACGAGGTGCTTGCCCTGCTCGGCCGCCTTGATCGCGATCTCGGCCTGGACGCCCGGCGGGACGGCGAACGCGACCGCGTCCACGTCGGCGATGAGCTCGTCGGGGGTCTTGGCGACGGCCGCGCCGTGCGCCAGGGCGAGTTCGGTGGCCGCCTCTTCACGGCGGGCCCAGATGGTGGTCAGGCGGGTGCCCGGGTGGTCGGCGATGCCCGGCGCGTGCACCATGGTCGCCCACGGGCCGGCACCGACGAGTCCTACGCGCAGCTGTTCGTCCACTTGGCCCATCCTGCCTTTCATCGGCCGCCGACGTAACTCGATTCCGGGACGAAGATCCGGCCGCCGTGGTCGAAGGTCAGCTCCACGCCGTCCGGGCGGCGTTCGACCTCGGGCGTGGTGTCCCAGCCGTTCGGGATCTCCACCACGTGGCCGTAGTCGGGTGTGCGGCCGAGCCACACCTCGTGGTGCGTGCCGCCGACCAGGCTGGAGCGCTCTTTGACGTAGACGTTCGGCGAGCCCTCGTTCGTGCTGGTCGTGGTGCTGCCGGGGAGGAAGAGGAGCACGGCGGCGGTCGCCGTCAGGGCCGTGCCGAGGATCGCGCCCGTGACGAACAGCAGGACGTTGAGGAGGCAGCCTTTGCGCGTGGTGTCCACACGCGGATGATCCTCGTAGGCTCGGGTCGTGCGCGAACTCCCCGATGAACTCGTGTTGCCGGCCTCCGCGGTGCCCCCGGACTTCAGCGGGCCCCCGGTGGAGCCCCGTGACGCGGCGACCGTGGTGCTGGTGCGTGACGGCGCGGCGGGGCTGGAGGCGTTCCTGCTGCGGCGGGTGGCCGGGATGGCGTTCGCGGGCGGGATGACCGTGTTCCCCGGTGGCGGGGTCGACCGGCGTGACGCGGACACCTCGGTGGCGTGGAGCGGGCCGCCGCCGTCGTGGTGGGCGTCGCGGTTCGGGTGTTCCGTCGAACTGGCCACGGCTTTGGTGTGCGCGGCGGTGCGGGAGACGTTCGAGGAGTCCGGGGTGTTGTTGGCCGGGCCTTCGTCGTCGTCGGTGGTGGCCGACACGGCTGCTTACGCCGCGGCGCGTGCGGCGTTGGTGGGGCGGGAGTTGTCGTTGGCGCAGTTCCTGGCCGCGGAGGGGTTGGTGCTGCGGGCGGATCTGCTGCGGCCGTGGGCGAACTGGTTGACGCCGGTGGAGGAGCCTCGGCGGTACGACACGTACTTCTTCGTGGCCGTGCTGCCGGAGGGGCAGAGCGCCGACGGGGTGACGACGGAGGCCTCGGACGCGGCTTGGCAGCGGCCCGCGGAGGCCCTGGCGGACTGGAAGGGCGGGCGGCGGGCGTTGATGCCGCCCACTTGGGTGACGTTGACGGAGTTGGACGAGTTGGGGTCGGTGGCGGCGGTGCTGGACGCGCCCCGGACGGTGTCGAAGGTGATTCCGAAGTTGGTGCGGGAGGGGTCGGTGTTCCGGGTGGTCGTGCCGTGAGCGGGTTGGCTTATGGGGTGTTGCGGCAGGTCACGCCCACGGCGGCGGTGTTGCTGGCGGAGAACCCCGGTGTGATGACGTTGGAGGGGACGAACACCTGGGTGTTGCGCGCGCCCGGGTCGGCGTCGTGCGTGGTGGTCGATCCCGGGCCGGCGGATGACGTGCATTTGGGGCGGATCGCGTTGGAAGCGCCGGTGGAGGTGGTGCTGCTGACGCACGGTCATCCTGATCATTCGGATGGGGCACGTTCGTTCGGGCGACTGGTGGATGCGCCGGTGAGGTCGGTGGACCCGGCGTTCCGGCTGGGTGGGGAGGGGTTGGCGGAGGGTGACGTGATCTCGGCGGCCGGGTTGTCGATCCGGGTGTTGCCCACGCCGGGGCACACGGCTGACTCGGTGTGCTTCCTGCTGGACGACGCGGTGTTGACCGGGGACACGGTGCTGGGTCGGGGGACGACCGTGGTCGCCCATCCGGATGGGCGACTTGGTGACTACCTGGAGTCGTTGCGGCTGCTGACCACGCTTCCGGTGGGCACGATCGGGTTGCCGGGACACGGGCCGGAGTTGCCGGACGTGGTGGCTGCCGCCGGTGGGTACTTGGTGCACCGGGAGCAGCGGTTGGCGCAGGTTCGGGCGGCGGTGGCGGCGTTGGGCGGTGCTCCGACGGCGCGCGAGGTGGTGGAGGTGGTGTACGCGGAGGTGGATCGTTCGCTGTGGCCGGCGGCGGAGTGGTCGGTGCGGGCGCAGTTGGAGTACCTACGCGATGCCTGACGGGTTGTCGATCGCGTAGCGCCAGGCGCCGTCGGGGCCTCGGCGGGCGACGTCGGTCGCCGTGCCGGTGATGTCGCCGATGCGCCAGTCGACGATGAGCAGGGCCAGGTCGTTCCTCGTGATCACCTTTCGGGTGACGACGGTCATCTTTTCGGTGAGTGCGAGGTGTCCGTCGAGCTCGGCCGGCTGCGCCCCGGGCTCGTAAAGCCCGCTGGGGTCGCCGGCGTTGAAGGCTTGGGCGAACAGCAGGGGCAACTCTTCTGGGGTACGAGCGATCATGCGGGTGACGCTAGGAGGACGTCGCGTGACCAACCAAACGGTGAGCACCGGGCCTCGCTCCAACGCCACCACAACCACCACCCACCGCGCCGCCGCCGACCGTGCGCCCGCCGCCCCTGCCCCCGCCGCTCCCGGCCTCGCCGACCCTGCCGCCGCCGACCGCGCGCCCGCCACGTCTGCCGCCGCCGCTCCCGGCCTCGCCGCCCCAGCGGCCGCCGCCACTCCCGGCCTCGCCGACCCGGCGGTCGCCGCCGCTCACCCGATCGCGGCCGTTGACGCCATCGCGAAACCCGCCGCCGCCGACCCCGCCGCCGCCGACCCCGCCGCCGCCGACCCCGCCGCCGCCGACCCCGCCGCCGCCGACCCCGCCGCCGCCG
>NZ_JBEOVG010000119.1:0-24280 GCF_040295345.1 Actinosynnema sp. NPDC002837 | reverse complement strand
GACGGTGCTGTCCACCATCGGCACCCTTCAGCTCTTCGACGAGCCGTACGTCCTGACCGGCGGCGGGCTCAACTGCGAGCGGCGTAAGCGGTGACTTCCATGGGGGTGTCGACGTCCCGGAAATCGGGCTTGACCCAGGTGCGCTTCTCGGGCTCGGTGGTCATGCGCTCTACTCCTCGGATGCGTGGTGCTTCTCCGTGGGGCGGCGGTAACCCACCGTAGAGCTTGCGGCGGCTACCGCGCTAGTTCCAGTTCCGTGCGGCGGGTATGCGCCTCAACTGTTCCAGCACGACCGGATCTTGCAACTGCATCCACTGGATCACCTCTGTATAGGTGGCGCACACCGTTTCGGGCTTGACGCACACCTCGCCGAGGAACCCCTCCACCGCGTTGCTGAACGCGCCGCCCGCCCACTCGTTGAAGTGGTTGCCGATCACGATCGGCGCGCGGTTGCCGTTGACCGCGGACTGGTACACCGAGCGGTAGGTGTCCAGCACGATCCGGGTGTAGTCACCGGCCTTCTCGGGCTCCTCCTTGGCGCCGTTGAGCGCGTACCAGAGGTTGAAGTCCATCATCACGACCTGCTTGCCCAGCGCGGGCACGCGCACCTCCGGCATGGGGAACTCCCACAGGCCCTCGTGCACGAACGGCCACACCACCCCGAGGCTCACGTGGCTGGTGTCGTAGGCCAGGCCGTGACCGCGCATCGCCGGGAACGCCTGGCCCCACTGGCCCTCCAGGCAGGGCGTGCGCCCGCCGCGCACGGCCGTCGGGTCCAGCTTGAACCCGCGCTGCCGCGCCTTCTCCACGATCGCGAAGAACTGGTCGAGCTCCCGGTTCCACTGGTCGGTGTTCCAGGTGCCGACGTTCGGCTCGTCGCCGAGGCAGTAGTGGCCGTTGTAGTGCGTGCCGATCTCGTGGCCCGCGTCGATGGCCGCGTTGAGGTAGCCGATCCGCAGGTCCACGTCCGCGCGGCTGCCGCCGAACCCGATGGAGGAGTAGCCCGGCTGGTGCCCGGGGCCGGTGTAGGTGCCGCGGTCATCGGTCGGCACCAGGTACACGCCCGACAACAGGCCGGTGACGTGCGCGTTCGCCTGCGCGGCGATCGGCATGATCCGGTCCCAGTGCGGTTTGGACGCGGCGCCGTCGAACGAGAACAGCACGAACTGCGGCGGCTTCTCGCCGGGCTGCATGCGCCGCATCCACGCCGGGGGAGAGGCCGCGGCGGGCACGGCCGGCGCGGGGGCGGCGCTGGTGCCGCTGGTCGCGCGCGGCGCCATCGGCAGCGGCGCGGCCAGGTCGCCCACGTCGTTGCCCGGTCTGGATTCACGGGCTCCCAGGACGGCCAGCACCACCAGGGTGAGTGCCAGCGCGACGCCCGTGCTCAGCCAGCCCCATCGCTTCACAACCACAAGACGACGAGAAGTAGCGGGAGGTTGCCTCGCTGTGACAAGACCGCCGACCGCGCCCGGGTCAGGGCACGGGCGTCGCCGTCACGACCTGGTTCTCCTCGTAGCCGGTGTCGCCGCCGACCCACCGCCCGCCGCACGTCACCAGCACCAGCCGGTGCCCGCCGCGCGGACCGAACAGCTCGACCGCCCGTGCCGGCAGGGCGTCCTTGCGGACCGCCTCGACCCGGCTGACCCGGAACCGGAACGCCCGGCCCGCCGTGTCGACCACGGTCACCTCCTGCCCGACCGCCATGCGCCACAGCTCGTCGAACGGCCCGGTCACGCCCTTCCAGTCCACGTGCCCGGCCAGCACCGTCGCGCCCTCGTCCGCGCCGAGGTCGACGCCCCACCACGTGGCCTCGCCGACGCCCTCCGGGATCGGCAGCGTGCCGTCCGCGGTGACCTCCTCGCGCACCAGGGTCGCCAACCCGCCCTCGGGCAGCCGCACCGTCCCCGGTTGCTGCTTGGGCGGTTCGGCGGGCGGCGGAGGAGTCGTGGTGGTCGTCGCCGGCGGCGGTGACGCGGGCGGGTTCGCGCCGGCCGGCATGCCCGCCAGGTCGACGCCGCGCCCGGAGCGCGCGCTGTCGCCCAACGGGTGCGGCACGACGGCGTCACCGGGGACCGGCCGGCCCGCGAGCACGACGTCCGGCGGCCGGGTGGAGACGAGCGCGGCGGAGGCGAGCAGAGCCGCCACCGCCGCACCCGTCAGCACGATCTTCAGCACGGACGCGGACCTCACCGGCGGGCGGTCGCCCGTCGCCGCACGACCAGGCCGACCAGCGTCGCGCCGATCAGGACCACGCCGCCGAACCCGACCAGCGCGCCGGTCGACACCTCGGTGGTGTACGCGGCCCTCGCGACCACGCCCGCGCCCTGGGAACCGGCCTGGATCGTGATCGGGACGACCGGCTTGTCCGGCTTGTTGGTCAACGCGAGCGCCAGCGTCTGACCCGGTTCCACGGTCCCGCACACCTTGGGCGGGGCGTTGGGGTCGAAGAACTCCTCGTAGCCCTTGGCCGGCGCGACCTCGATCAGGCAGACCTCCTGCGGCGTGCGCAGGTCGGGCACGGTCGCGGTGCCGTCGGCGGCGGTCTGGAGCACGACCGGCGTGCCCTCGGGCCCGGTCAGCGCGGTGTCGTCCTGCCGCTTCGCGGGCTGCGAGCCGTCGGCCGCGGTCACCTTCAGCGCCACGCCCGCGATCGCCTTGCCGGTCTCCGCGTCGGTCTTGGCGACCTTCACCACGCCCGGCGGCGTCTTCGCGGTCGTCGACGCGTTCGCGGTCAGCTTCTTCTCGCCGCCGGTGGTGACGATCCGCTGCATGTCGTCGTCGGCGGGCACGTGGACCTTGGGCCGGTCGGCCGGGCTGTCCAGCTTCACCGTGAACGACGGGTTCGGCCCGGTCGGCACGACCCGCACCGCCAGCGCCTTGCCGTCGGTGGAGGTGGTGAGCTCGCCGGTGGCGGCGCCGGACTCCAGCGTCGCGTCGGCCAGCTCCACGGTCACGGGCGCGCCGGCCACCTGCGCGCCGTCGGTCTTGGTGATGTCCACCACCCACGTGTCGGGCGTGCCGATGACCTGCTCCTTCTCGGGAGCGCTCACCTTGGCCGCCCACGGGCCGCGGTTGGCCGCCGCCTCGGCCTCCAGCCTGCCCACCGCCTGCTGGGCCTGGCCGAAGCGCCCGAGCTGCTGGAAGTGGAAGTCGGCGTGGTAGGCGATGTGCCGGAAGTCGCTGTTCGGGTCGAGGGAGATGCCGCGGGCCGGGTCCTCGTACGCCGTCCACGTGTGGAGCAGGTGCGCCAGCGCCGCGGCCTCGTCATCCGACCGGGTGTTCGCGTACCTCAACAGGAGGTACGAGATGCTGCCCGCGACGTCGTCGGCGAGCCGCGCGCCGCCCTTGGAGAGCAGCTCGTCGCCCTCCTTGTACTCCACCCTGCTGTCCGGCGCGAGCAGCGAGTACTGCACGCACCACACGAGCTGACCGCGCCACTTGTAGGCGCCGAGCCAGTCGCCGCCCGCCGGCTTGTCGCGGTACCCCTGCGCCTCGGTCTCGTGCCCCGGACCCTTCTCCACCACGGGCTGAGCCCCGGCCGAGGGCGCGGTCACGGGCGCCGCCAGCAGGGCCAGACCGGCCGCGAGCGCCGCGCCGGCGAGTCGTCTCCACACCATGTCGTCCTGAACCCCTCGGGCGCGCCGCTGGGCGTCGCCGGTCGGTGAGAGCTGCCGGGACTGAGCCTTACGGGTCCGAGATCACGTCGACAAGCCACCAGCGGGGTGGAACGGCGACTACGCTCCGCAGCGCGGGGTGTGGATTCGAGATCGACAGCCCGAGTAAAGTCGCTTTTACCCGACGGGAACCGATCGACTCGTGTGGTCGTTGAACCCCGTGACGGCGTCAGCACGCCACAGGAGGACGAGGTGCGTACCACCAGCAACCCCGCGTTCCGCAACCTGCCGACCAGCGGCGGTGGCGGTAACTACGCAGGCTTCGGCCAGCCCTACGAGGCGCAGCAGCACGGCGGCTACCAGGGCGCGCCGCCCACCACCGGCGAGCGCCCCATCACGATCGACGACGTGGTCACCAAGACCGCGACGACGCTCGGTGTGGCCATCCTCACCGGGTTCGTCTCGGCGTGGCTGGTGCTCTCCGGCCAGGTCGCGCCGTTCGCGCTCGCCGTGCCCGGCATGCTCATCGGGCTGGTCCTGGCCCTGATCATCATCTTCAAGCGCACGCCCAGCGGTCCGATGGTGCTCGCCTACTCGGCGGCGGAGGGCGTGTTCCTCGGCGCCATCACCGGCGTGTTCGAGGCGATCTTCCCGGGCATCGCCTGGCAGGCGATCCTGGGCACGTTCGGCGTCTTCGGCGCGATGCTCGTGGTCTACAAGACGGGCGCGATCCGCGTCACCCCGCGCCTGACCAAGTGGATCATCGGCGCCACCGTCGGCGCGGTCGTGCTCATGCTCGGCAACCTGGTCATGGGCATGTTCGGCGTGAACATGGGCCTGCGTGACGGCGGCACCCTGGCGATCATCTTCAGCCTGGTGGTCATCGGCATCGCGGCGTTCAGCTTCCTGCTGGACTTCGAGGCGGCCAACGAGATGATCCGCGGCGCGATGCCCGCCAAGTACGCCTGGCTCGCGGCGTTCGGCCTGATGACCACGCTCGTCTGGCTGTACCTGGAGATCCTGCGCCTGCTGTCGTACTTCCAGAACGACTAGCACCACCCGCGCACCCGAAGGGCGCCCCGGCCACCGCCGGCGGCGCCCTTCGCGCGTGTCGGGCGTTCAGCCGCCCCAGGCCGTTCAGCCGCGCCAGGTGTGGTCGTCCTCCATCGCCGAACCGACCTCGACCAGGCACGGCACGCACAACGTCCCGCTCCGCGACCGCAGCACGTGCTCCGGCGGCACGGAGTGGGCGCAGGCCGCCTCGAAGTACGCCTCCGAGGCCTGTTCCACGGCGAACGCGTGGCACAGCCGGTCGTACCCGCTGTGCCACCACACGTACGGCATCGTCACCCGACACCTCCCTACTCAAGGGTAGGACGACGGGTAACGGTAATCGTGACGCGGTTCAGCTCAACCGCTCGACGACCATCGCCATGCCCTGGCCACCGCCGACGCACATGGTCTCCAGGCCGAACTGCTTGTCGTGGAACTGCAGCGAGTTGATCAACGTCGTGGTGATCCGCGCGCCGGTCATCCCGAACGGGTGACCCACGGCGATCGCGCCGCCGTTGACGTTGAGCCGGTCCAGGTCGATGCCCAGGTCCCGGTAGGACGGGATGACCTGCGCCGCGAACGCCTCGTTGATCTCCACCAGGTCGATGTCCGAGATCGACATCCCGGCCAGCGCCAGCGCCCGCTTCGACGCCTCGACCGGCCCGAGCCCCATGATCTCCGGCGACAGCCCGGACACGCCGGTCGACACGATCCGCGCCAGCGGCGTGATGCCCAGCTCCTTCGCCTTCACGTCGCTCATGATCACCAGCGCCGCCGCGCCGTCGTTCAACGGGCAGCAGTTGCCCGCCGTCACGCGGCCGTCCGGCCGGAACACCGGCTTGAGCCCCGACACGCCCTCGATCGTCACGCCCGGCCGCGGGCCGTCGTCGGCCGACACGACCGTGCCGTCCGGCAGCGTCACGGGCGTGATCTCGCGCGCCCAGAAGCCGTTGGCGATGGCCTTCTCGGCGAGGTTCTGCGACCGCACGCCGAACTCGTCCATCTCCTGCCGCGTCACGCCCTTGGCCAGCGCCAGGTTCTCCGCCGTCTGGCCCATGGCGATGTAGATGTCGGGCACCTGCCCGTTGCGCCGCGGGTCGACCCACTCCGACGCGCCGGACTCCGCCACGGCCGCCGTGCGGGCCTCCGCGTCGGCGAACGCCGGGTTGTGCGTGCCCGGCCACGAGTCGGACGAGCCGCGCGCGAAGCTCGACACCGTCTCCACGCCGGCGCTGATGAACACGTCGCCCTCGCCGGCCTTGATCGCGTGCAGCGCCATCCGGGTCGTCTGCACGCTCGACGCGCAGTAACGGGTCACCGTCGTGCCGGGCACGGTGTCGTAGCCCGCCAGCACGGACACCACGCGGCCCATGTTGAAGCCCTGCTCGCCGCCGGGCAGGCCGCAGCCGAGCATGAGGTCGTCGATGTCGTTCGGGTCGAGCTGCGGCACCTTGGCCAGCGCGGCCTTGACGACCTGCACGGTCAGGTCGTCGCCCCGCACGTCCTTGAGCGAGCCCTTGCCCGCGCGCCCGATGGGCGACCGGGCGGTGGAGACGATCACGGCCTCAGGCATTACGGAACTCCTTTGTTTCGCCGCAACGTGTGACGTGCAGCCTAGTTAACGCCCGTTCAGCGCGGCCACCACTCGTGACGAAGGACGCCGCACAGCGGCGCCAGCAGGATCGAGGTCGCCGCCTCGTACCCGGCCGCGCTCGGGTGGAACCGGTCCCGGCTGAAGTAGTCGGCGTGCCGCGCCCGGAACTCCGCCGCGAGCAGGTCGCCCATCGCCACCGCGACGCCGCCCGCCCGTTCCACCTCGACCCGCTGCGCCCGCGCCAACCGCCGCGACCACTCCCGCGCCACCGACCGCGCCGGTTCCGCGATCGGCCGCACCGTGCCCAGGTCAGGGCACGTGCCGACGACCACGCCGACCCCCGCCGCACGCAGCCGCCGCACCTGCGCGCCCAGCAACGCCGCCGACCCCGCGATCGACAGCCGCGTCGTCACGTCGTTCGCGCCGATGATCACCAGCGCCACGTCCGGCGGGTCGGCCACCACCCGGTCCACCTGCGCCGCCAGGTCGCGGGTCGTGGACCCGGAGATCGCGTACGTCTCCAGCCGCACGGGCACGCCCACCTCGTCGGCCATCCCGGTCGCCAGCACCACGCCCGGCAGCTCGGCCGGGTCGTCCACCCCGAGCCCGGCCGCCATCGAGTCGCCGAGCACGGCGAACCGCACCGGCGTCCCGTCGCCGTCCCCGTACACGGCGTCGGCGCGCAACGGCGGCTCGGCGGGCGCCCCGATCACCACCCGCGCCCGCCGCGACTGCTCGCTGACCAGCCCGTACGCCACTCCGGTCAACCCGCCCAACGCCCCCGCGACCACCGCGAGGAGCCGAAACCCCCGCATCGGACCCTCCGCTCTCCCGATGCCCATCGTCCACCGGGCCGGGCGCCGCGCCACCGATATACGCTCAGCGAGTCATCTCAAGAAGTGGAAGGTCCGTCGTGGAGTACGTCGAGAGCGTCGTAGACCTGGTCGGCAACACGCCGTTGGTGAAGCTGAACGCGGTGGCCGAGGGACGCCGGCCGCTCATCCTCGCCAAGGTCGAGTACCTCAACCCCGGCGGCAGCGTGAAGGACCGCATCGCGCTGCGCATGGTCGAGGCGGCCGAGCGCAGCGGCGAGCTCAAGCCCGGCGGCACGATCGTCGAGCCCACGTCGGGCAACACCGGCGTCGGCCTCGCGCTCGTGGCCCAGCAGAAGGGCTACAAGTGCGTCTTCGTCTGCCCGGACAAGGTCAGCGTGGACAAGCGCAACGTGCTCAAGGCCTACGGCGCCGAGGTCGTGGTGTGCCCGACCGCGGTCGCGCCGGAGCACCCCGACTCCTACTACAACGTCTCCGACCGCCTGGTCGCCGAGATCCCCGGCGCGTGGAAGCCCAACCAGTACGCCAACCCGGAGAACCCGGCCAGCCACTACCACGGCACGGGTCCGGAGGTGTGGCGGCAGACCGAGGGCCGGATCACGCACTTCGTCGCGGGCGTCGGCACCGGCGGCACGATCTCCGGCACGGGCCGCTACCTCAAGGAGGTCTCCGAGGGCCGGGTGAAGATCATCGGCGCGGACCCCGAGGGCTCGGTCTACTCCGGCGGCACGGGCCGGCCGTACCTGGTGGAGGGCGTCGGCGAGGACTTCTGGCCGGACGCCTACGACCGGGACGTGTGCGACGAGATCGTCGCGGTGAGCGACGGCGACTCGTTCGAGATCACCCGGCGCCTGGCCCGCGAGGAGGGGCTGCTCGTCGGCGGCTCGTGCGGCATGGCCGTCGCGGCGGCGTTGCGGGTGGCCGAGACCGCGGGCCCGGACGACGTGATCGTCGTGCTGCTGCCCGACGGCGGGCGCGGCTACCTGTCGAGCGTGTTCAACGACAAGTGGATGGCGCAGTACGGCTTCCTGTCGCCCGACACGTCCGGCGCGACGGTCGGCGACGTGTTGCGGCGCAAGGACGGCACGGTGCCCGACCTCGTGCACGGCCATCCGAATGAGACGGTCGCCGAGGCCGTCGCGATCATGCGCGAGTACGGCGTCTCCCAGATGCCGGTGGTCAACGCCGAGCCGCCCGTGATGGCGGCCGAGGTGGCGGGCGCGGTCAACGAGCGCGACCTGCTCGACGCGCTGTTCACCGGCAAGGCGCAGCTGACCGACCGGCTCGACCGGCACATGTCGTTGAAGCTGCCGACGATCGGCGCCGGCGAGTCGATCAGCTCCGCGATGTCGGCACTGTCCTCAGCGGACGGTGCGCTGGTGCTGGAGGACGGCAAGCCGGCCGGAGTCGTCACCCGGCAGGACATCCTGGGTTTCCTCGCCGGTCGCTGACCGGTTGCCGGCCGGCCCCCGGACGCGGTCGACGTGTCCCGTTCCTCATCGCGGATCGGGACAGGTTGACCGGTTGTGCGTGGCCGGGGGACCGGCATCCGCTAGCGTTGGCCACCGACTCATACACCTACGGCCCGTGCCAAGGGGGTTGGAAACTCCGATGAACGCTCCGCAGCCGCCAGGGAACCAGCAGTTCGGCGGTCAAAACCAGCAGGAGCAGGGGCAGGGTGCCCAGCCCCCGAACGCCGACGCGACGCAGGTCGTGCCAGGCGGCGGCCAGCCCCCTGCTTTCCCGCCGCCGGAGGCGACCCAGGTCGTGCCCTCCGGACCGCAGCAGCCCCAGTCGAACCCGGACGCGACCCAGGTCGTGCCGCCGGGCGCGACGCAGCAGCCCGGGTCCAACCCGTACGGTCAGCCGGCGCAGCAGCCCGGCTCCGGCGCGTTCCCGGCCCAGCAGCCGCCGCAGTACGGGCAGCAGCAGCCCGCCCAGTACGGCCAGCAGCAGGCGTACGGGCAGCAGCCGCCGTCGAACCCGTACGGCCAGCCGCAGCAGCCGCAGCAGTACGGCCAGCAGCAGCCCAACCCGTACGGCCAGGCGCCCGCGTCGAACCCGTACGGCCAGCCGCAGCAACAGCAGCAGGCGTGGGGCGCCCAGCAGGCGTACGCCGCGCAGCCCGCTTACGGTGCGCCGTCAGGGGGTTACGCGGAGTGGGGCAGCCGGGCGATCGGCGCGTTGATCGACTACGTCGCGCCGGGCGTGATCGTCGGCATCCTCGCCGGCATCGGCGCGGCGACCGGTGACCCGACGCTCGCGCTGATCCTCAGCGGCATCGGGTACGTCGGCCTCATCGGCTTCATGATCTACAACTCCTGGTACCTGGCCGGCACCACCGGCCAGTCGATGGGCAAGAAGGTCGCGAAGATCAAGCTCATCAAGGAGGAGACGGGGCAGCCGATCGGCTTCGGCAACGCCTTCGTGCGCCACCTGTGCCACTTCGTCGACTCGCTGCCCTGCTACGCGGGCTGGTTCGCGCCGTTGTGGGAAGCCAAGAAGCAGACGTGGGCCGACAAGATCCTGGGCACCATCGTGGTCAACGCCCCCGCGGGCGCGGCTCCCGGCGGCTACCCCGGCGGCTACGGCCAGCAGCAGGCCAACCCGTACGGCCAGGCGCCCGCGTCGAACCCGTACGGCCAGCCGCAGCAGCAGAACCCGTACGGCCAGCAGCCGCCGCAGCAGTGGTGACCTAGGTCGGACACCGATTCACCCGACCGCCCGTCGGCCTTCCGGCCGACGGGCGGTTGCGTTTTCCGCCGCCGTACCCTAGACGCATGACGGACACCGGCCACTACGGTTTCGCGACCAGGGCTATCCACGCCGGGCAGGACCCCGACCCGACCACGGGCTCGGTCATCGTGCCGATCCACGCCACGTCCACCTACGCCCAGGACGGCGTCGGCGGGCTGCGCGGCGGTTTCGAGTACTCCCGCACCGGCAACCCGACCCGTGCCGCGCTGGAGGAGTGCCTGGCGGCGCTCGAAGGCGGGCGGCACGCGCGCGCGTTCGCCTCCGGCATGGGCGCGACCGACGCGGCCCTGCGCGCGATGTGCCGCCCCGGCGACCACGTCGTCATCCCGAACGACGCGTACGGCGGCACGTTCCGGCTGATCGACAAGGTGCTGTCGCACTGGGGCGTCGAGCACACGCCGGCCGCGCTGTCCGACGTGGACGCGGTGCGCGCGGCGATCCGGCCGAACACCAAGGTCGTGTGGATCGAGACGCCGACCAACCCGCTGCTCAACATCGCCGACATCGCGCTGCTCGCGCAGGTGGCGCACTCGGCGGGCGCGCTGCTCGTGGTCGACAACACGTTCGCCTCGCCGTACCTGCAGAGCCCGCTGGAGCTGGGCGCGGACGTCGTGCTGCACTCGACGACCAAGTACGTCGGCGGGCACTCGGACGTCGTCGGCGGGGCGTTGATCACGTCGGACGACGAGCTCGACGCGCAGTTCGGCTTCCTGCAGAACGGCGCGGGCGCCGTGCCGGGGCCGTTCGACGCGTGGTTGACGCTGCGGGGCATCAAGACGCTCGAAGTGCGCATGGAGAAGCACTCGGACAACGCCGAGAAGGTCGTCGAGGCCCTGGTCCGGCACCCGAAGGTGACCCGCGTGTACTACCCGGGCCTGCCCGAGCACCCCGGCCACGAGGTCGCGGCGAAGCAGATGCGCCGGTTCGGCGGGATGATCTCGTTCCGCGTGGCGGGCGGCGAGCAGGCGGCCCTCGACGTCTGCGCCCGCACCCGCCTGTTCACCCTGGCCGAGTCGCTGGGCGGCGTCGAGTCCCTGATCGAGCACCCGGGCCGGATGACCCACGCCAGCACCGCCGGCTCCCTGCTGGAGGTCCCCGCCGACCTGGTCCGCCTCTCGGTGGGCATCGAATCGGCCGACGACCTGGTCGCCGACCTCCTGGCCGCCCTCGACTGACCCGCGAGCCGAACCTTGCGTCCCGCGTGTCGAACCCTCAGCCCTCGCGAGGGTTCGACACGCGGGGTCAGCGGGGGCCGTAGCGGGCGGCGGAGCGTTCCTTCGCCTTGGCGGCCTCGACCTCGCGGTCGCGGGGCGGGGCCTGCGTGACCAGCGATTCGAGCAGCACGCGGGTGGCCTCGGCCACCGCCTCGACGGCCGCGTCGAACGCCGCCTGGTTCGCCGCCGACGGACGCGTGGACCCGCTCACCTTGCGCACGTACTGGACGGCCGCCGCGCGGACCTCGTCCTCGGTGGCGGGCGGTTCGAAGTTGTGGAGCACCCTGATGTTGCGACACATGGGTCCACTATCGCCCACGCGCCCGCGAACGTCAGGGCTTGACGTCGTACCGCGCGTTCTCCACCCGCGGCACGACGGGCAGGTCGTGCCCGTCCACGCACCCGCCGACGAACTCCACCACGCCGTCGCGCTCCACGAACCGGCCCGTGTCCGCGCACCCCGCGTGGGCCACGGTGAAGAACGCCGCGCCGGTCAACGCCGCGGCGGTGGCCACCGCTCCGACGAGCGGGAGCACCGCGGTGACCCGTGCCGCGAGCGCCATGCCACCCTCCAGGTGAATGCTGTGTGAGACGACCCCGCACCGAGGGTACCGGTCCCGGCGCGTGCGGTACGGGCTTCGTCAGCGTTACGACAGGATCCGACGCGAACGGGCCGGCCGGGGGTGCCCGGACCGGCCCGTCGCCGTCACAACGCGAGGCGTCGCCCGGCGGTTCCCGCCGCGGCGGAGCCGAGGAGCTAGAGGTTGCCCCGGCGCTCCTGCTCGCGCTCGATCGCCTCGAACAGCGCCTTGAAGTTGCCCTTGCCGAAGCCGAGCGACCCGTGCCGCTCGATCAGCTCGTAGAACACGGTCGGCCGGTCGCCGATCGGCTTGGTGAAGATCTGGAGCAGGTAGCCGTCCTCGTCCCGGTCGACCAGGATCCGGTGCTCCTTGAGCACCTCGATCGGCACGCGCACCTCGCCGATGCGCGCCCGCAGCTCCGGGTCGTCGTAGTACGAGTCGGGCGTCTCCAGGAACTCCACGCCCGCCGCGCGCATCGCGGTCAACGTGGCCACGATGTCGTTGGTCGCCAGCGCGATGTGCTGCACACCGGCGCCCTCGTAGAACTCCAGGTACTCGTCGATCTGCGACTTGCGCTTGGCCACGGCGGGCTCGTTGAGCGGGAACTTCACCCGGTGGTTGCCGTTGGAGACGACCTTGCTCATCAACGCCGAGTAGTCGGTGGCGATGTCGTCGCCGATGAACTCCGCCATGTTCACGAAGCCCATCACCCGGTTGTAGAACTCCACCCAGTGGTCCATCCGGCCGAGCTCGACGTTGCCCACGCAGTGGTCGACCGCCTGGAACAACCGCTTCGGCGCGCCCGCCGGCCGCACGACCGTGCTCTCCCGCGCCTCGTACCCGGGCAGGTACGGCCCGCGGTAGCCCGACCGGTCGACCAGCGTGTGGCGGGTCTCGCCGTAGGTCGCGATGGCCGCGACCCGGACGGTGCCGTGCTCGTCGGTGAGGTCGTGCGGCTCTTCGAGGACGGTCGCGCCCTGGGCGCGCGCGTGCTCGATGCACCGGTCCACGTCGGCGACCTCCAGCGCGAGGTCCACCACGCCGTCACCGTGCTTGCGGTGGTGGTCGAGCAGCGGGCTGTCCGGCCGCACGCCGCCGTTGATCACGAACCGCGCCGAGCCGGACTTGAGCACGAAGGACTTGTGGTCCCGCTGCCCGGTCTCCGGCCCGGAGTACGCGACGAGCTGCATCCCGAAGGCGACCTGGTAGAACCACGCGGTCTGGGTCGCGTTGCCGACCACGAAGACCACGGCGTCCATCGAGCGGACGGGGAACGGGTCGCGCGTCCCGTCGTAGTCGACCAGGCCCACGAGTTGGCGGAGCTGGTCGTAGCTCACGTCGTCAAGCTGCTGCGTCATACCTCACAGCATGTGGAATGCTGGTCAGGGTGCGCAACAGTCCAGTGTTCTGCTGGTCATCTTGTACAGTGGTTCATGCCTTCGGACCCGCAAGCTGAACACTCTGACCAGGCCGTCGACGCTCTGGACGCACGGCTGTTGCTGCTGCTCACCGACGAGCCCAGGCTGGGCGTGCTGGAGTGCTCACGGCGCCTCGGCGTGGCCCGCGGCACGGTGCAGGCCCGGCTGGACCGGCTGGTGGCGCGCGGCGTGCTGACGGGCTTCCCGCCCGCGCTCGACCTGGCCGCGATGGGCTACGGGCTGACCGCGTTCGCCGTGCTGGAGATCGCCCAGGGGCGGCGGCACGAGGTGTCGCAAGGGCTGGCCGCGATCAACGAGGTGTGCGAGGTGCACGCGACGACCGGGCCGGGCGACCTGTTCGCGCGGGTCGTGGCCCGGTCCAACGCCGACCTGCAACGGGTGATCGACTCGATCGTGGACGTGCCGGGCGTGCAGCGGCTGTCCACGTCGATCGCGCTCTCCACCCCGGTCCCGCCCCGCGTGCGGCCCCTGCTGGAACGCGTCACGTGACCGGATCAGGTGACGGACAGCAGAAGGGCGGCCACCCCGCGTGGTGGCCGCCCTCCCGGTGTCCTGGGGGTCAGCCGGCGTACGGCACGGCCTTGATCAGCGTGACTTTCATCGTGCTGCCGTTGGGCAGCTCGTACTGACGAGCCTCGCCCTCCTTCGCGCCGAGCAGCGCCTTGCCCAGCGGCGACGACGGGGAGTAGACCTCAAGGGCGCCGTGCGCGCCCTCTTCACGGGTGGCGAGCAGGAACTCCTCCGTCTCGTCATCACCGTCGTAACGCACAGTGAGCACCATGCCGGGCGCCGCGACGCCCGTCACCGTGGGCGCCTCGCCGACCTTGGCGACCCTCAGCAGCTCCTGCAGCTGGCGGATGCGGGCCTCCTGCTTGCCCTGCTCCTCGCGGGCCGCGTGGTACCCGCCGTTCTCGCGGAGGTCACCCTCCTCGCGACGCGCGTTGATCTCCGCAGCAATGACCGGGCGATTCTCGATCATCTCGTCCAGCTCCCCCTTGAGCCGGTCGTAGGCCTCCTGGGTCAGCCAGGTCACCTCAGTGTCGCTCACGGTCACCAACTCCTCGTCTTGCTCCGGCCCACGGCGTGGGCTGGCAGTTCCCGGGCGCACCAGCCCGGAACGGAAAAACACGGCCCGCGTCGGGGCCGTGCTGAAAGGCCAGAGTAACAGACCCAGAACGTTCGGCGACGGCGTTTTGTTCCCGGATCCGCCCCTAAAGCCGCAGATCACCCGCTTGGCCGCTACCTCGTGGACAGGTACGCCGGAACCTGGTAGGAGCAGCCGAAGACCTCGCCGGTGACCGGTGGTTTGGACGTCCGCAGCACGGTCGTCACCCGCACGGTGTCGGCTCCCGGCGCGACCAGGACCTCCCGCCGGCCGGCCTCGTCGCCGTCCTGGGAACGCGCGCGCACGATGCACACCACGGGCTGCTCCGGGGTCTGCCTGACCACCTCGAACGTGATCTCGACCGTGCTGTCGTCGACCACGGTGAACGCGGTCTGCTTGGCCTCGACGGGCATCGTGCCGAGGTTGCGGTAGCCGACCCACGCGACGACCCCGCCGACCAGCACCGCGATCACGGGGAGTGACCACCGCGCCCACCTGGGCAGGGACCTGCGCGGTGTGCCGTACCGACCCTCCGGCAGTGCCACTGTCCGAAACCTTCCCGCCCGTGGGGAACAATGTCCCTCGACCACCGCGTTGAGTGTCGCAGGGGCCGGACCAGACAGGTTCGGCAGGGGCGAGGAGGAGCACCACCGTCATGGTTGAGAAGCTGCGCCTGATGGCGGTGCACGCGCACCCCGACGACGAGTCCAGCAAGGGCGCCGCCACGATGGCCCGCTACGTGGCCGAGGGCCACGAGGTCATGGTCGTGACCTGCACGGGCGGTGAGGCGGGCAGCATCCTCAACCCCGCCATGGACCGCCCGGACGTGCTGGAGAACATCGCCGAGATCCGCCGCGGGGAGATGGCCCGCGCCGCCGAGATCCTGGGCGTGCAGCACCGCTGGCTGGGCTTCGTCGACTCGGGCCTGCCCGAGGGCGACCCGCTGCCGCCGCTGCCCGAGGGCTGCTTCGCGCTCGTGCCGCTGGAGGAGTCCACGCCGCCGCTGGTCGAGGTGATCCGCGAGTTCCGCCCGCACGTGATCGTCACCTACGACGAGAACGGCGGCTACCCGCACCCCGACCACATCCGCTGCCACGAGGTGTCGGTCGCCGCGTTCGACGCGGCCGGCGACCCCGAGCGCTACCCCGAGCTGGGCGAGCCGTGGCAGCCGCTGAAGCTGTACTACTCGCACGGGTTCTCCCGCGCGAAGCTGATGGCGTTCCACGAGGCCCTGATCGCGGTGGGCGAGGAGTCCCCGTACGCCGAGTGGCTGGCGGGCTGGGACGCCGACAAGCCGGACGTGATCGAGCGGGTCACCAC
Source organism: Actinosynnema sp. NPDC002837 (assembly GCF_040295345.1). Taxonomy (NCBI): domain Bacteria; kingdom Bacillati; phylum Actinomycetota; class Actinomycetes; order Pseudonocardiales; family Pseudonocardiaceae; genus Actinosynnema; species Actinosynnema sp. NPDC002837. Next base: position 8,770 of record NZ_JBEOVG010000119.1, on the reverse strand, counting down.
CCGCGTCGAGTGCGCCGACTACTTCCCGGTGCGCGACGAGGCCCTCAAGGCCCACGCCACCCAGATCGACCCTGAGAGCCGCTGGTTCGCCGTGCCGCTGGAGATGCAGCGCTCGGTGTGGCCGACGGAGGAGTACGAGTTGGCGCGGTCGCTGGTCGACAGCACCGTGCCCGAGGACGACCTGTTCGCGGGCGTCCGGGAGAGGGTGACCGCGTGACCTCGTTCGACCCGATCCCGTGGGAGCAGACCACGGCGGTCGTCCTGGCCCAGCAGCCGTCCACGGACAAGGACCCGGGCGGCCAGCAGGAGGACTTCGGCAAGTCCTCCCCGCTGGGCCTGCTGGTGCTGGTGCTGTTCTTCATCGCCGTGGTCTTCCTGGTGAAGTCGATGAGCAAGCACCTGAAGAAGCTGCCCGCGTCGTTCGACGAGCCCGAGTCCGGGGCCAAGTCCGAGCCGGAGGCCAAGCCCGAGGCGAAGGCGGGCAACGGCAACGGCGGCGCGAAGAAGGACGACTAGCCGAAGTCGAACCGGAGCACCCCGGAGGGGCACCACACCACGAGCGTGCCGTCCGGGTGCCAGATCAGGTCGGTCACCGGCGAGTCCAGGTCGACCGCCGCGAGGGTGCGGGCCGGGCCACCGGACGGGCAGGACCACACGACCACCGTCCCGCCGTCGTCGCCGATCGCGACGAACGCCCGACCGCCGCGCAACGCCGTCGCCGCCTTGGTGCTCGGCCCGGCGACCCCCGCCCACGGTGGCGCCCACGGCGTCAGGTCGTCGCCGGTCCACGTGTACAACGCAAGCCGGGCGGTGACCGGGATCCAGGCGGGGTCGGCGGCGGCGAAGTCGACGCGCTCCGCCAGGGGGACGAGCTCGCGCGGCTGGCCGTGGTCGGACAGGGCGAACAGCCGGAGTTCCGGCCCGCCGCGGTGCGAGCGCGGCCGTACGACGTCTCGTCGTCGCGTGAACCGCCGCCACGACGCCGTGCGCAGCGGCGGCAGCCCCGGCTCGGCCAGGACGGCGTGCGAACCGTCCCACCAGGGGGTCGGCGCCGCCGCGACCCGTCCGTCGTCGGTCGTGAAGAGCACCACCGATGGGAGCATCGCCGTCGGCGGCAGGGGAGAGCGGCGCTCGTCCGGCTCCGGTGGGTCGTCGTCCACTTCCCACAGGTGGACCCGGTGGTCCGCGTCCACCGACAGCACCACGGGACGTCCGCCCGGTCCGAGGCCGGCCGCGATCTTGCCGACGCTGATCGCGTCGTTGCGCCAGACCGGGCCGACCTGGCTCAGGTCGTCGCCCAGCGCCCAGACCGAGATGGCGCCGAACTCGTCCCGGATCGCCACGACCACCCGCCCGTCGGCCAACCGCGCGTCGGCGAACTCGCCCGCGAACAGCCGTCGGACCACCGATTCGCGGATCAGGCCTCGGTCGCCGACCCCGTAGCAGGTCACGCGCGCCTCTCCCGCCCACAGGAGCAGCAGGCGACCGTCGGGACGGGTGACGAACCGCAGCGGGTACGGCTGCCACGTGCTGTCGAGCGGCTCCCCGACCGGCGTCAGCCGGTCGTCCACCACCCGGTACAACCGCAGCGCGGTGTCGCCCTGGTGCGCCACGAACACCGCGCCGTCCTGGACACCCATCGCGACGAGCCCGGACACCGCGTCGCGGACGACGACCCGGTCCACGACGACCGGCGCGTCGGCGGTCCAGTCGACCAGGAGCACCTCCTCCCGCTCGGCGACCACCGCGAGCAGCCTGTCGCCCGAGCAGACCGCGGCCAGGCTCCGCACGCGCACGGCGTCCAGCGAGCCGTTCACCCGCAGGCCGCCGGTGAACGACCACTTGCGCAGCTCTCCGCTGAAGGAGGCCGTCAGGGCGAACTCCGCCCCGTCCTCGCGCACCACGTGAGCGGTCGCGTGGGGCAGGACGCCGACGTGCGCGGGCGCTTCCGACACCGGGACCAGCCGGTGATCGCGGAACCGGTGGAGCACCGCGCGGTCGCGGTGGAGGGTGAACGCGGCCGGCTCACCGGAAGCGTCGAGCCACAGCACGACGTCGTCGGCGGCCGGCAACCGGGCGAGCACCTGCTGGGAGCCCTCGTCCTCCCACCCGAGCACGTCCGGCCGCCACGGCGGCTCGAACCGCGCCACGAGCCGGTCGGCGAACCGCCCGTACCCCAGCTGCCGGGCCGTCAACGCGAGGCGTGCCGCGCGCTCGCGCGGGTCGAGGTCGGCGAGGTGGTGACTGGCCTTGCGGTAGACGCGCCCGTGCACGCGCGCACGCTCGGAGGTCAAGCGCGCCAGGTGCGGCACGAGTCGTTCCGGCGGCGCGACGACCAGGAACCCGGGGTCCTCCACCAGTTCGTCCAGCCGACCGGCGGCGGCGGCGTGCTGGACCAGGTGCGTCCGCACGTACTCGGGCGCGTCCTCCCACTCGGTGACCTGCGCGCGCAGCGTCCGGTAGACCACCGGCTCCACGCCCGGCCGCTCGGCGCGGAACGCGTCGTCCAACGCCTGGTGGAACAGCCGGTACGAGCCACCCGCCTGCTCCACCAGGTAGCTCGCCGCCGAGGTCAGCACGGCACGCAGGTCGCGGGGCGTGTAGTCGGCCCCACTCAGCGCAGTGGCCAGCGCCAACCACAGCGGACCTTCGGGCAGGCCGCCGCCCTCGGCGTGGGCGAGGGGCAGCAGCAGGTCGCGCGCCACCCGAGGCTCCTCGAACCGCACGGTCAGGTAGTCGTCCACGGCCGCGCCGACGCTGGTCGGCAGCCGGTCCGAGTCGGTCAGGCACGCCAGTTGCGCGATCAGGAAGTTGCCGCCCGCGTGCGCCGCGATCGCCGCCGCGCGCACCGGGTCGCCGACCCGCCGTTGCGCGTAGGCGACCACGTCCCGGTGGTCGAGGTAGGTCTCGGAGTCGAGGTCGAGCACCACCGGGTTGCCGAGCCTGGCCTGCAACGCGTGCGACGCCGACCCCCGCGCGCCCACCCGCGTACCGACGACGACGTGCCGCCCGGGGTGCGCGGCCAGCCGGTTCAGCAGGGTGGCGATGGCCATCGGCGCGTCGCCCGCCGCCTCGTCCAGCGCGTCGACCACGACCGAGACCGGTCCGCAGCGCTGGAGCAGCTGGGCCGCGTCGACGGCCTCCACCTCGGCCGCGTCGGCGATCGCCCGCACCACGTCGGCCACCGTCCTGCCGCGCGCGTGCACGGCCACCGTCACGCTGCCCACCGGCGGCAGCGCGACGTCGGGCGGCAGGCTGTCCGGCGGCACGAGGGGCCGGCCCGCGCGGTCGGCCAGGACGACGGTCCGGGCGAGCACGGCGCTCTTGCCGCTGCCCGGGCTCCCGACCACCGCCCGCACCCGGCCGTCGGCCGGTCCGCCCAGGTAGCGCGCCAGCTCGGTCAACGCCCGGCGCCGGCCGACGAAGTGCCACGCGTCGGTCGCCTCGTGCGGCTCGACGCCCCGCGCCCGCGGCAGCCAGTGCGTGTCGAAGGCGTCGTCCAGGTCGACCCGCCAGCCGGTGAACCCCGCGCCGGGCGGCCACCTCCGGGTGATCTCCTCGACCGGGATCATGGCGCCGCCGCCCACGGCCTGGTGCGCGGTCACCACGATGCCGACCACGGCCCGCAGCACGTCGTCCCACACCGGCGCGCCCGAGAAGCCCCGGTCGATGCGGTGGCCGGAGGTGTGTTCCAGCTGCGCCCAACCGGGACCGACCCGGCCGCCCAGCCGCCCGCGCGACTCGGTGTGGTGACCGCCCGCGAACCCCTGCACCACGTACGGGTGGTCGCTCAACGCGGGCGGCGCGCGCAGGGGCGCGCACACGGCGTCCACCGGCCGGTCCAGGCGCAGCACGGCCAAGTCGCCGTCGTCGTCCCGGAACTCGACCGACGCGGCGACCGTCACCCCGGCGTGGACCAGCGTCACGTCCACCCGGTGGTGCGGCACGACGTGCGAGCACGTGATCACCAGCTCCGGCGCGACGAGCACGCCGGCACCGGTGTCACCCACCCGGCCCAACCAGGGCGGGCGTTCCCGGTAGCTCGCGCGCACCCCGTCGACCCTACTGCTCGTACCAGGTCCGACGGGCGGGCACGGAGACCAGTTCGCGTTCGGGGTAGCGCAGCGCGGTGAGCCGGCCGCCGAACACGCAGCCGGTGTCCAGGCACAGGGTTCCGTTCACCCACTCCGGTTCCTCGACCGGCGTGTGTCCATAGAGGACCATGGCGGCGCCGCGGTAGTCCTGCGCCCACGGGTAGCGGACGGGGAAGCCGCGCGCGTCGCGCTCGCCCGTGCTGACGCCCCACAGCGCCAGCGACCGCATCCGCTCCGACTGGCGGCCGTGGTAGCGCTCGGGCAGCCCGGCGTGGGCGATGACGAGCTTGCCGCCGTCCAGGACGTAGTGCGGCACCAGGGCGTCGCAGAACGCCAGCACCTCGGCCCGGAACCGCGCGGTCTCGCGGGCGAGTTGGTCCAACGAGTGCTCCAGGCCGTGGCTGACCTGGACCTGGCGCCCCTGCAACGCCCGCACCAGCTTCTCCTCGTGGTTGCCGCGCACGCAGACGGCGTTGCCCGCCGCCACCATGGCCATCACGAGCCGCAGCACGCCCGGCGTGTCCGGGCCCCGGTCCACGAGGTCGCCGAGGAACGCCACCTTGCGCCCCTCCGGGTGCGCCCCTTCGGCGGAGTAGCCCAGTTCGCCCAGCAGGTCGACGAGCTCCTCGCGGCACCCGTGCACGTCGCCGACCACGTCGAACGGCCCGGTCTCGTGGCGCAGGTCGTGCGGCAGTGGCTCGGCGGAAGGCTCCATGGCCCCAGTCTGATCGACGAGTCCGGCGGTTGTCCGGGAATTACTGTGGAGCCATGACGAACCGGCTCGCGTCCTCGACCAGCCCGTACCTCCTGCAGCACGCCGACAACCCGGTGCACTGGCGCCCGTGGTCGCCGGAGGCGTTCGAGGAGGCGCGCGAGCGGGACGTGCCGGTGCTGCTCTCGATCGGGTACGCGGCGTGCCACTGGTGCCACGTGATGGCGCACGAGTCGTTCGAGGACGAGGCCACCGCGGCGTACATGAACGAGCACTTCGTGAACGTGAAGGTGGACCGCGAGGAGCGGCCGGACGTGGACGCGGTCTACATGGCCGTCACGCAGGCGCTCAGCGGGCACGGCGGCTGGCCCATGACGTGCTTCCTCACGCCCGACGGCGAGCCGTTCTACGCGGGCACGTACTACCCGCCGACGCCGCGCCAGGGCATGCCGTCGTTCCGCCAGGTGCTGGAGGCCATCGAGCACGCGTGGCGCGAGCAGGGCGACGAGGTGCGCGAGTCGGCGGCGGGGATCGTGGCGCAGTTGGCGTTCAAGCCGCTCCCGCAGTCCACAGTGGACGAAGAGGTGCTGGCCGGTGCGGTGGTGTCGCTGCTCGGGCACTTCGACCGGACCAACGCCGGTTTCGGCGGCGCGCCGAAGTTCCCGCCGTCGATGGTGCTGGAGTTCCTGCTGCGCCACCACGAGCGGACCGGGTCGGTCGAGGCGCTGTCGATGGCGCGGACGACGTGCGACGCGATGGCGGACGGCGGGTTGTACGACCAGCTCGCGGGCGGGTTCGCGCGGTACAGCGTGGACGCGGCGTGGGTCGTGCCGCACTTCGAGAAGATGTTGTACGACAACGCTTTGCTGCTGCGCGCGTACACGCACCTGAGCCGCCGTGACGACAACCCCCGGTACCGCCAGGTCGTCCGCGGGACGGCCGAGTTCCTGATCCGCGACCTCGGCACGGCCGAGGGCGGGTTCGCGACGTCGTTGGACGCGGACACCGAGGGCGTCGAGGGTTCGACGTACGTGTGGACGCCCGCGCAGCTGGTCCAGGTGCTGGGGTTGGCGACCGGAGCGCGCGCCGCCGAGCTGTACGGCGTGACGGACGAGGGCACGTTCGAGCACGGCACGTCCACGTTGCGGATGCTCGGCACGCCGGACGACGAGATCGCGGCGAAGCTGCTGGAGGCGCGCGACCGCAGGCCGCAGCCGGGACGTGACGACAAGGTCGTGACGGCGTGGAACGGCATGGCGATCGTGGCGCTGGCGGAGGCGGGGGCGGTGTTCGGCGAGCCGCGGTGGGTGGAGGCGGCCGTGCGGGCGGCGTCGCTGGTCCTGGACCTGCACCTGGTCGGCGGTCGGCTGCTGCGCACGTCGCGCAACGGCGTGGCGGGCACGGCGGCGGGCGTGCTGGAGGACTACGGCTGCTTCGCCGACGGCCTGCTCGCCCTGCACCAGGCGACCGGCGACGTCAAGTGGTTCACCGCCGCCTGTGGACTGCTGGACACCGCGCTGGCCCGGTTCGCGGGGGAGGAGGCCGGGGTCTACTACGACACGGCGGACGACGCCGAGGCGCTGGTGCAGCGGCCGTCGGACCCGTCGGACAACGCGAGCCCGTCCGGCGCGTCGGCGCTGGCCTCGGCGCTCGTGACGGCGTCCGTGCTGGGCGGGCCGTCGACCTACCGCGACGCGGCCGAGGCGGCACTGGGCCGGGCCGGCCTGCTGGCCGCCCGGGAGCCCCGCTTCGCCGGGCACTGGCTCAGCGTCGCCGAGGCGTTGGCGCTCGGGCCCGTGCAGGTCGCCGTGGTCGGTGACGCGTCGGAGCTGGTCAGCGCCGCGTGGAGGGGTGTGCACGGCGGCGGCGTGGTGGTGGCGGGGTCGCCGGACTCCGCGCCGCTGCTGGCCGACCGGCCGCTGGTGGACGGCCGTGCGGCGGCCTACGTCTGCCGGGGGTACGTGTGCGACCGGCCCGTGACGTCGGTGGCCGAGCTGACGGAGGCCCTGGCTGTCCACCGCTAGCGAACCGCCCACCGGTGCGGTTGTGGTCGGCGTAACGTCGGCATCGTCGTAATCATGTAATCGAGGTGGTGCGAGATGCGACGTGGATGGGGAGGAAGGGGCGGCTGGCAGCAGGTCGAGCAGCCGCCCGCGGACGACGCGGCGGGCTGGTTCGGCGGCAGGCTGCCCGACGGCTGGTTCACCGGGGCGCCGGTCGTGACGGTGGACCGGGAGGAGATCCTGGTCGTCGGCACGCTGCCGCCGTTGGAGGGCACGTTCGCGGACGACGCCGAGCGCGCGGCGGCCGAGTCGGGCCGCATCAGCCGCTTCCGCGAGCAGACGAGGGACGAGCGGATCGAAATCGCCCGCCAAGCCGAACACCGCTACCGGCGCAAGGTCGCGTGGGGTGCCAGGATCGGAAATACGGAAGAACTGTTCACCACCCTCTCGGTGCCGGTGATGACGCGGCTGCGGCAGCCCGAGCGGATGGTGCTGGACACTCTCGTCGCGGCGGGCGTGGCGCGTTCACGTTCCGAGGCCCTGGCGTGGGCCGTGCGCCTGGTGGGCGAGCACGCGGACTCGTGGCTGACCGAACTGCGCGCCGCGATGACCCGCGTGGACGACCTACGAGCCCAAGGCCCCGACCTGGCGTGAAAACCACCCGTTTCCCGGCGAACCCGGGAAACGGGTGTCCACGAATCCGCCTCCACCGGGCGTCTCGACGCCCGAGAGCTGCCGGGTCGAGATCGTCAGCACCTCTTGTCAGGTGGTGCCCGTTCACATGCCTGCGCCTGGTGTTCCCAGCCGTGCAGTCTCGCGTTGGCGAAGGCCGCGCCTCGGTGTCCGGAGCAGTCCGAGCCAAGCCATTTCAGCAGGTCGCCGGCCCGCGACCGTTCACGGTGGTTCGACGCGGCACGCGCCCGTTGCTACACCGGTCGCTACACCTGCGTAGCGCGGCTCTGCCCGTCCTCGATGGCTCGCTCCTCGGCGGTCAAGGCTCGCTCCACCCAGTCGAGGAACGCGGGAAGCTGCCGGTCATCGCTGAAGCAGTCCCGCTCGGTGCCCGCGATCTCGTGCTGAAGGTGCGGCCACTCCAGCCGTAGGGCGTTGTAGTGGGCCTGTCCCGTCCGCTCCTCGGGGTGGCTGCGCATGTAGTCGTTCACCAGGTCGAGGTACCGGCTGATCAAGTCCATGACACCCCCTCGCCCGGAACGCTAGCCGCTCCACCTAGCCGTGCCCAGCTCGGTCAAGCCGCGGAACCGCGCGACCGTCGCCGCCAAGGGGACGGCCATCGCGGAGGTCAACACGGGGCCCGGTCGGATTCACCACAAAACCGCTGGTCAGGAGTAGATCGCGAACCAGATGGCGATGATCTGGTCACTGGTCGGACGCCTCGTGCCTGGCGGCTCCTTACACCACCTTTCACCAGGCCAACCTCACTCGTCAGTTCTCACCGGTTCTGGTCGTCTCCTGACGTCTGACGGCCTGGAGACGGCCTGACCGCGACCCGTTCTCACCCTCGGGCACCACCTCGGCACACGCGCTGGGGGTGGTGCCTTCTTACGTCGTGGGCCTGGCGCTCCTCACCGAGCGGCCTGCCCGTTGGCAAGGCGGCGTCAGCCGTCGCGGCAGCCGATCGCCGTGCCCAGCCCGACCAAGCCGCATGACCACGCGATCGTCCCGACCGGCACCCCTGCCGAGCTGCTTCACGCCGCACCCTCCAGGCCGGCGCGCCGCCACCCGACCACGTGCACCGACTCCGCGCCCGGCCGACGGGCGAAGTGGAGCGGGAGCCCGGCGTGCCGGGATGCGGGGAGTCGGTGCCAACGTGCGTCGGACCGTCCCGCGCGCCGCCGCCGGCGGCGCGCCGTTATGCCAAAAAGCCAAATTCAGCAGCGACGCCCTCCTATAGAGGAGGGTTGCTTTTAACGAGAGTCGGTTAAACAACGGGGATGTGGTTG
>NZ_JBEOVG010000118.1:0-24357 GCF_040295345.1 Actinosynnema sp. NPDC002837 | reverse complement strand
TCGGTCAGGCCGCCGGTGCGGTCCTGCAACGCCGCCAACGCCCGGAAGTGGCCGAGCCAGTGCCCGGGATGGTCCACGTGGCCGTACATCATCGTCGAGGAGGACCGGATACCGACCTCGTGCGCGGTGGCGACGACCTCCAGCCAGGTGGCGGCGGGCAGTTTGCCCTTGGTCAGCACCCAGCGGACGTCGTCGTCGAGGATCTCGGCGGCCGTGCCGGGGATGGTGTCCAGGCCGGCGGCGCGCAGTTCGGTGAGCCATTCGCGGACGCTGACGCCGGCTTTGGTGGCGGCGGCGACGATCTCCATCGGGCTGAACGCGTGCACGTGCATGCCGGGCACGCGGGTCTTGATCGCGCGGACGACGTCGGCGTAGTAGGTGACCGGCAGTTTCGGGTCGATGCCGCCCTGCATGCACACCTCGGTCGCGCCCGCGTCCCACGCCTCCTGCGCCCGGTCGGCCACCTCGGCGATCGAGAGCCGGAAGGCGTCCGCGTCCCGCTCACGCTGCGCGAACGCACAGAACCGACACCCGACATAACAGACATTCGAGAAATTGATGTTCCGGTTCACCACATAGGTGACATCGTCGCCGACCACCTCGGCACGCAACTCGTCCGCAAGCCGGGTCATCGTCTCCAGCGCCGCACCGTCGGCGGTGAGCAGCGCCATCGCCGCGTCGGTGTCCTCCAGGATCCCGGCCGGGTTGTCCGCGGCGAGACGCAGGGCGCGGGCGGTGTCCTCCGGCAACCGTTCGATCGCCTTGGGGACCGTCAACGACGCCCAGTCGCCGTACACGCTGTCGAAGTCGCCACGCCGGTCCTCGGTGCGACCCTCGGTGTCGATGGCGGTGTTCAGGTCCGCGCGGCCGTAGGTGTCCAGACCACCATCGGGTTCCTGCCACTCACGACCCACGACCGGGGCGTCGGGGTCGGCCAGGCCGTCTGCGCGGGACAAGGCCGAGACGTGGGCGGTGAGGCGGGTGTCGATCCACTGCCCGGCGGTAGCCGTCACATAGCGGGGATAGACCGCGAGCCGTTCCTGGAGGTCGAAGCCCGCTGCGCGGGTGTGCTGGGCCAGGGTGTCGACGTGGGGCCAGGGGCGTTCGGGGTTGACGTGGTCCGGGGTCACCGGCGACACACCACCCCAGTCGTCGATACCGGCGCGGAGCATGAGGGCGAATTCCTCGCCGACCAGGTTCGGCGGGGCCTGCACGCTGGTGGACGAGGGCATGACCAGTCGGGCGACCGCGATCGTGGCGGCCAGTTCGTGCAGGTCGGCGTCGGGCATGCCGCGCATCGCGGTGTCCGGCTTGGCCCGGAAGTTCTGGATGATCACTTCCTGGATGTGCCCGTACTGCCGCGCGATCCCCCGCATCGCCAGCAACGACTCCGCGCGCTCGGTGATCGTCTCACCGATCCCGATCAGAATCCCGGTCGTGAACGGGACGTTCACCCGACCCGCGTCCGTGAGCACCCGCAACCGGACCGCCGGTTCCTTGTCGGGGCTGCCGTAGTGCGGGCCGCCCTTCTCCGACCACAGGCGTTCGGCGGTGGTCTCCAGCATCATGCCCATGCTCGCCGCCACCGGACGCAGCCGTTGGAGTTCCTCCCAGCTCAGCACGCCCGGGTTCAGGTGCGGCAGCAGCCCGGTCTCCTCCAGCACCGCGATCGCACAGGCGCGCACGTAGTCGAGGGTGGAGGAGTAGCCGCGGGCCTCCAGCCATTCCTTGGCCTGCGGCCACCGCTCCTCCGGCCGGTCGCCCAACGTGAACAGGGCCTCCTTGCAGCCCTGCGCCGCCGCCGCACGCGCGATCTCCAGCACCTCGTCGCGCTCCAGGAACGCCGCCGGCAGCTTGTGCGGCACCGTGGCGAACGTGCAGTAATGACACCGGTCCCGACACAACCGGGTCAACGGGATGAACGCGTTGCGGCTGTAGGTCACCACCCCCGCCCGACCCTCCGCCACCAGATGCGCGTCGCGCACCCGACCCGCCGCCCGCAGCAACGCCTCCAGGTCCTCACCACGCGCGTGCAACAGCACCGCGGCCTCGGTCACGTCCAACACCGCACCATCGACGGCACGGCGCAACGCACGTCGCATCGACGACCCACTCGGCGTCGGATCCGGCGGGGCGATCGAGATGTCCACGGCCACGACAACGACACTAGGCGGCGAAGATTCCCGATCACGCTCAGTGTGATCTCCAACACGAAGCGCAGTCGGGGCTTGGTCGCCCGTCAGCCCGACCGGGTCACCGGACCGGCGCCCTCCCGGCGACGAGGAGTTCGGTGTTGCGGTCGGTCGGCGTGCCGACGGCGTTCGCGTTGGCGTGCGGGTCGTTGAACGCGAACTCCCGGGCCAGTGAGGCGAGGCCGCGCGGCGAGAAGTCGCCGTAGTCTGCCTGGTAGGGCGCGTCACCCTCGACCAGGGTCGTGAACAGGGACAACGTCCCGTCGCCGTTGTCGGCGAGCTCGATGATCCGGGCGTGCTGCGGGTGGTCGACGTGCGCGGCGGTGTTGATCTCCCAGAACGCCCGCTCGCCCGTGCCGTGCGGGACGATCCGGTTCTCGTGGGTGTGGCCGTTGACCCAGGCGACGACGTTCGGGAACCGGCCGAGGAGGTCGACGAGAGCCTTGCCGTCGAGCCTCGGGTCGAGCGGGCGGCGGCGGTCGGGCAGGACGTTGCCCATGGTCCAGCTGGTGTGGTGGCTGAACAGGATGAACAGCTCGTCGGTGACGTCCTGGCGGTGCGGGAAGCCGAGCACGTCGTAGTAGCGGGAGCTGCCGCGCTTGAGGGTCCGCTCCAGCCAGAGGTACTGGTGCAGGCCGATCGAGCCGTCGGCGAAGCCGCCGGTGGTCGTGGTGTCGAGGCTGACGCCGGTGACGCCGGGCGCGATCGGGAACGTGTAGAAGACGTCCACGCCGTCGGCGTTGTCGTCGGTGAAGCCGTGGCCGTGCGGGCCGGGGCCGGTGTGGCGCGGGTCGAGGTGCGCCCGGACGAACTCGGCGGTGGTGAACGGCCGGCGGCGGGCGTCGGGCGTGACGGTGCGGACCAGGCCGCCCTCGGCGACGACGGCTGCCGCGTCCAGCACGTGCGCGGGGTCGGTCATGGCCTTGGCGAGCCGCTGCACCTGGCCGTCCGCGAAGCCCATGATCTTGTGGTTCGAGGTGTAGAGGCCGTCGACGATCGGGAGGCCGTCGGGCAGCGTGCCGACCACGCTGTCGTCGTGGTTGCCGAACGTGCAGTACCACGGGATGCGCAGGCCGGGGCTGTCGAACGGGCGGATGGCGGCGTCGAGCAGGCCGGGCAGGTGGGGGAAGCCCTTGGCCTTGTAGTCGTCGACGAGGGTGGAGTGCGGGTTCCAGTAGGACTTCACGCCGGAGTCCTGCACGCCTTCGTAGCGGGCGGGGTCGCCGGTGTTGGCGGTGATCCGGCCGCCGTTGAGGACGGTGAGGAACCAGTCGAGCTCGATCAGCTCGTGGTTGTCGGTGTTGTCGCCCGTGGTCATCATGAAGTCGATCGGGCGGTTGGTGAACGGCCCGGCGCCGATCGAGTTGATCCGCTGGACCAGCGCCGTCGACGTGTGCTGGGCCAGCGTCTCGTGGGCCCGGAAGGCGCCCGCGCCCAGCAACGGGTGGGTGTACTCGAAGCGGGCCGGGCTCTGGGCGTCGACCATGTGCATGTCGGTGAACTGGACGAAGCAGGCCAGCGACGTGCGCCGGTCCGCCCGCCCCGCGCCCGGCGTGGCCAGGTCCGACCGCACCACCACCGGCCACCCCGGTCCCGCCTGCAACCTCCGGTACCCCGTGCCGCCGACCGCCGTGGCCGCCGCGTCCAGGGTCGTGCCGGTGGTGGCCGCCCAAGCGGGCCCACCCCACAACAACACCGCGCCCGCCGCACCCGTCGCCTGGAAGAAACGCCGCCGGCTGATCCCCATCGAACACTCCCGCGTCTCGGTTAGATGAAAAGTTCTCACGAACCGGGGAGCGCGTCACGAACTCGGGGTGAAGTGCGGCCGAACGAGCGAAGTCGATCGTCGGGTGGATCGGTTCCGTTGCGCGGCAAGGGATCAGGCCCGCGACGGCCACCCGCCGAGCTGCGGGAACTGCCGCAGGTACCGCTCGCAAGCGTCACCGAAGTCGAAGGCGGGGTCGGTCAACCGCGTCACCTCGACCACCCGGGCCGGATCGGTCTCCGGCGGAACGAGCATCCCGATCTCCTCGTCCCGGAACTCACCGCCCGCGCACTCGGCGACCGCCAGCGCGAGCGCCGTCGCCAGCACGACACCCCCGCACGTCCGCGAGGGCGAGAACAGGACGTAGGTCGGCTCGCCCGGTTCCCCGTCGTCCATCACCGACATCCACGCCCAGGCGATCTCGCCGCCGAGCACCTCGAACTCGAACGCGCCGTCCGACCGCCCGGGTGAGTGCGGGCCGACCACCTGCGCCACCAACTCCGGTCGGCTCAACCGGCGACCTTCCCCGACCCGGCGCCCCTGCTGGTACCGACGCCCGCCGAACACCACGACCTCCGGCCGGCTCGACAGGGCGAGCAACCCGGCCAGGAGCCGCTCGGCCGCCGCCACGAGGACGTCCAGCCGCACCGGCTCGGGCACGGTCGCTTCGAGGTCCACGGACACCGGCCGATGCTAGATCGACCGCCTCCGCCGCGGGATCAAGCCGTACGACTCACTGCCCCGCCTTGGGCCAGTCAAAACTCACCGTGACGGGCGCGTGGTCTGACCAGCGCTCGGCATACGTGGCCGCCCGCTCGACCACGGCGGTGCGGGCGGTCGCGGCCAGGGCGGCCGTGGCGACGTGGAGATCGATGCGCCAGCCCGAGTCGTTGTCGAACGCCTTGCCCCGGTAGGACCACCAGGTGTACGGGCCGGCCACGTCCGGGTGCAGGGAGCGGACCACGTCGACGTAGCGCGCCTCGCCGTACACGCGGTCCATCCAGGCGCGCTCCTCGGGCAGGAAGCCGGACGACTTCTGGTTCGTCTTCCACGCCTTCAGGTCCTCGGCCCGGTGCGCGATGTTCCAGTCGCCGCACACCAGCACCTCGCGCCCGTCGGCGGCGGCCTTGTCGCGCAGTTCCACCAGGTACGGCAGGAACGCCGCCATGAACCGGTCCTTCTCGTCCTGCCTCGGCGTGCCGACGTCACCGCTGGGCAGGTACAGCGACGCCACGACCACGTCGGCCAGCTCGACCTCGACGTACCGGCCCGAGTGCTCGAACTCGGTCACCCCGAACCCGATCCGCACGGCCTGCGGCGCCTCGCGCGTCAGCACCGCGACCCCGTTGCGGCCCTTGACCTCGGAGTACGCGTGCGCCACGTGCCAACCCTCCGGCGAGCGCACCTCGTCCGCCAGCTGCCCCGGCTCGGCGCGCACCTCCTGCAGGCACACGACGTCGGCCGCCGTCGCGGCCAGCCACTCGAGGTAGCCCTTCTTCGCGGCGGCACGCAGCCCGTTGACGTTGATCGAGGAGACGGTCAGCACCCGGGCAGCCTAACCGCGATCCGCGACCGCCCAGCCGTGCGGGTACTCGGCGCCGCAGCCCGTGCAGGACGCGGTCAGGCCCCACATCAGCACCAACGGGCTGCTGCCCTCCGGCGACGGCACCCCCGCCATCTCGTGCCCGTCCACCACCGACCGCAGGCCCGGCCACTCCGGCTCGCACGCGCACGTCACCACGCCACGCCGGAACGACCGCCACTTGAAGAACATCCGCCCATCACATCACGTGCAGCCGCTGTCCGAGGTGGGTGTCACGAACTCGGCCTTCACCCACCGCCCGTCCGACAGCAGCCGGAAGCCGTTCTCGATCCTCGCCTCCGCCCGCACCACCGCGTCACGCGGCATGGTCGCCACGATCGGCTGGGTGTCGGCGGGCCCCGACCGCACGTTGAGGATGTCGGCGATCACCGTCACCCTGCACTCGCGCGCGGCGGTCTCGTCCACCCCGAGCTTCTTGCCCTCGTTGGCGACGTACATCAGCCCCGCCGCCGCGAGCACACCCACGACGACCATGCCGCGCACCGGAATCCCGAACATCACGCCTCCCGACACCTCTGCCGAAGTGCAGATATAGCGCGGGCCGATGGGCCGCGGGCCGGTCGGCGGCACATTCCACCCCACCGGGGAACCGGTCGGGTGACGCCGTCACGGAAACGGCACCGGAACCGCGAACCGCACCGCCAAGCGCACCGGGGAACGGCGCCGGAACGGACAAGGGGACCGCCCGGAGGCGGTCCCCTTGTCGCGCGAGCCGAAGGGCGGGCGTCAGCCGGCCATCTTCTTCTGCAGGTTCTCGTCCAGCGTGCCGAGGAAGTCCTCGGTGGTCAGCCACTCCTGGTCCGCGCCGACCAGCACGGCGAGGTCCTTGGTCATCCGGCCGCTCTCGACGGTCTCCACGATGACCTGCTCCAGCGTCTCCGCGAAGCCGGTCACCTCGGGGGTGCCGTCCAGCTTGCCGCGGTGCTTGAGGCCACCGGTCCACGCGAAGATCGACGCGATCGGGTTGGTGGACGTCGGCTTGCCCGCCTGGTGCTGGCGGTAGTGCCGGGTCACCGTGCCGTGCGCGGCCTCGGCCTCGACGGTCTTGCCGTCCGGCGTCATCAGCACCGACGTCATCAGGCCCAGCGAGCCGAAGCCCTGCGCGACCGTGTCGGACTGCACGTCGCCGTCGTAGTTCTTGCACGCCCAGACGTAGCCGCCCTCCCACTTCATCGCGGCGGCCACCATGTCGTCGATCAGCCGGTGCTCGTAGGTCAGGCCCGCGGCGTCGAACTGCGCCTTGAACTCGTCCTCGAACACCTGCTGGAAGATGTCCTTGAAGGCGCCGTCGTACGCCTTGAGGATGGTGTTCTTGGTCGACATGTACACCGGGTAGTTGCGCTGCAACCCGTACGAGAACGAGGCGCGCGCGAAGTCCTCGATGGACTTGTTGAAGTTGTACATGCCCATGGCCACGCCGCCGTCGGGGCCGTAGTTGGCCACCACGTGCTTGATCGGCTCGGAGCCGTCCTCGGGCGTGAACGTGATGGTCAGCTCGCCCGCGCCGGGGACCTTGAAGTTGGTCGCCTTGTACTGGTCGCCGTGCGCGTGACGGCCGATGATGATCGGCTTCGTCCAGCCCGGCACCAGCCGCGGGATGTTCGAGATGATGATCGGCTCGCGGAACACCACGCCGCCGAGGATGTTGCGGATCGTGCCGTTCGGCGAGACCCACATCTTCTTCAGGCCGAACTCCTCCACCCGCGCCTCGTCGGGCGTGATGGTGGCGCACTTCACGCCGACGCCGTGCTTCTTGATGGCGTGCGCGGAGTCGATGGTGACCTGGTCGTCGGTGGCGTCCCGGTGCTCGATGCCCAGGTCGTAGTACTCGAGGTTGACGTCCAGGTACGGGTGGATCAGCTTGTCCTTGATGAACTGCCAGATGATCCGCGTCATCTCGTCGCCGTCGAGTTCGACGACGGTCCCCTGAACCTTGATCTTGCCCATACTCAGGGCGCTCCTCTCGCGACAATGCAAGCAAGACAAGCGTACTGCTATGTCGGGTTGCTTGCGTCCACCCGGGCGGAAAAAGGGAACGGCGTCACATCTGCGCCGAGCCGCGACCGCCGGTGGCACGTGTGGTCTCCGGCCAATACAACCAGCCGCGCCGCCGGGCCGCCGCACGGGGACGACCGGGGGCGACACTCGAACACGCGTTCGCGGAATGCACCCTCCGGACGTCCCCGCCCCGCTAACCTCGGACCCGGACGAGTGATCAAGGGGGCAGCGTTGTCGACGGGTCCGACCCACGCCATGAGCGGTCTGCTGGCCTGGGCGGCGGTGACCGCGATAGCCGAGAACCACCCCATCGGCCAGCTCACGCCGCAGAGCTGGGCGGTCGGCGCGGTGCTCGCCACCGGCGCCGCCCTGCTGCCCGACCTCGACCACCCGTCCTCGACGATCTCCCGCACGTTCGGGCCGGTCAGCGCGGGCGCGTCGGCCCTGATCAACACGATCAGCTCGTTCGTCTACCGCACCACCCGCACCCGCAAGGACTCCAACCGCGACGGCGGGCACCGCGGCCTCACGCACACGCTGGCCTTCGCCCTGGTCGCCGCCGTCGGCACGACCGCCGTGGTGCAGCAGTCCCAGAAGTGGGCGCTGCCCGCGCTGATGTTCGTGTTCGCGGGCCTCGCCGTGCGCGGGATCATGAACGACTGGTGCCCGCAGAAGGACGCCCTGCTCATCACGGGCGTCTCGGCCGCCATCACGGTCGCCTGCGTGGCCTGGACGGCGCAGACGCCCGCCAGCGCGGCGGCGTGCGGGGTCGCGGTGGGCGTCGGGTGCTTCGCCCACTACCTCGGCGACGCGATCACCGAGCAGGGCTGCCCGATCCTGTGGCCGATCCCGCTGATGGGCAAGACCTGGTTCCCGGTCGCGCCGCCGAAGATCATGCGGATGAAGACCGGCGGCCGGGTCGAGATGGCCATCGTCGGTCCGCTGGTCACGATCCTGAGCGTCTGGCTGTCCGCCGCCGCGTTGCAGCAGGCGGGCGCGCTCCCGTTCCTCGAAAGTTTCGACCTGCTGCCCATCTGATTTTCAGATACCGGCCATTCGGCGGCTACCACTTCATCACCCGAACGGACTAGCCTCCTCCGAAATCCTGTCCCGCGCCGATCGCGTCGAGGAGGACTTCGTGCCCCACCCCACGCACGACAACGTTGTCGAGGCCGCCGGATGACCACCTGGCTGGGCCTCAACGCCGGTCACGACGACCGGACGACCGCAGACGCCGTCGCGGTTTCGCTCTACGAAACGCTGCTGTTCCACGCCCAGCTCGTGTGCGTCCACGAGGTGGAGGGGCGGCACGCGATGTCGTTCCGGCTCACCGAGGAGCCCTCGGAGAACACCGTGTCGACGCTGATCGAACGCGGCTACGGCGTGGCGGTGCACAACGGCTCCCTGCAACGGCTCGCCGGGCCCGAGGAGCTGACCCGCGGCGCGCTGCGGGCGGCGTTGGCGCACCGCGACCGCAAGGAGGGCCGGGCGCTGCGGTTCCCCGGCCAGCGCAC
The DNA here is from genome assembly GCF_040295345.1 of Actinosynnema sp. NPDC002837. Lineage (NCBI taxonomy): Bacteria > Bacillati > Actinomycetota > Actinomycetes > Pseudonocardiales > Pseudonocardiaceae > Actinosynnema > Actinosynnema sp. NPDC002837. The sequence continues at coordinate 15,285 of NZ_JBEOVG010000118.1, read as the reverse complement.
GCTGCGCGGTCGTTACGGCGTGTCGGACATCCTCGCGTTCAGCGCGATCGAGGAAGTCCTGCCGCACGGCACGAAGAGCGTGGACGCGCGCGGCGACCTGCAGCCGACGTTCGTCAACGGCCGGCTGGTGCTGGACTGCGGCTGAGACCTCGGCGGTCAGCCGGGGTGCGCGCCGACGGTGTCCTTGATCTCGGCGCCGAGGCGGTCCGCGCTGCGCGCGCAGTGGGCGCAGCAGAAGAACCGGCCCTGCACCTCGACGCCGTGGCCCAGGATGCGGCAGTCGCAGTGCTCGCAGCGCGGCGCCAGGCGTTGGATCGCGCACTCGAAGCTGTCGAACGTGTGCACGCCACCGCCGACCGTGCGGACCTCGAAGGCCATCCAGTAGTCGTTGCCGCAGACGTCGCAAGTCGCCATGGCCGAAGCGTGCGCCGGTCGGCGGGCACCGGCAACTCGAACCCGCTCGACGAACCCGGACCCCGTGCGCGCGCACGAGGTCGGACCGAGCGGACCAGGCCGGACTCGAACCGGCGTCCTCCCTCCCAGGGGGAGGGCGCGTCAACCACTGCGCTACATGGTCCCGAGCCGGGCCGGATTCGAACCGGCGTCCTCCCTCCCTTGGGGAGGGCGCGACAACCACTGCGCTACCGGGCTCCTGCCCAACACTAACCATGACCGAGGTCGCGGAGACAGGGCCGCTAAGGTCTGCCCTCGTGCGCGGAGTCGACTACTACGAACTCCTCGGGGTCGGCCGCTACGCGTCCGAGGCGGAGATCAAGTCCGCTTACCGCTCCCTGGCCAAGGTCATGCACCCGGACGCGGGCGGGTCCTCCGGCACCTTCCGGATGCTGCAAGAGGCATATGACACCCTGCGGGACCCGGCTCGCCGACGTGACTACGACCGCGGTTGGTCGTTCACCCGTCCGGGCGCACGCCCGACGTCGCCGACCCGCCCGCCGCGCTCCGGCCGGACCGGTCGGTTGCGCAACTTCGGCGAAGATCCCGACTTCGTACCTCCGAAGCCCGTGGTGGACCTCGGCGGCCTCGCGTGGTGGCACCTGGTCGACGTCGGCCAGCGGGTCCGGTACGCGCCCGCCTCCGGTCCGGGCCACGCGCCCGCGCTGGCCGCCATGTGCGGGTGGTTCTTCCTGCTGCTGCCCGTGGTCGTCATCGACTTCTCGCCGTTGGCGCTCGGCGTCTGGCTGCTGGTGGTGGCCGCCGCGGCGACGGCGGCGTTCCGGCTCGTGCGGCGGTACCTGGCGGCGGTCCGGGCCGACCGGTCGTTCACGGCGGACCACGACACCGGCGTCGTGCACGGGACCACGGACGACCGGGTCTGCGAGCGGCTCACCGCCGACCTGCTCAGCCAGTACCTGACCCGGCTGCCCGGCGCGCGGATCTTCCACGGGCTCGCCTGGCCGGGCTCGGTGTTCGCCGACGTCGACCACGCCGTGCTGTGCGGGCGGAAGCTGGTGCTGATCGAGTCGAAGTCGTGGCTGCCCGGGCACTACGAGGCCGAGGACGACGGCACGGTGTGGCGCAACGGCCACCCGTTCCGGGGCGGCGGCATGCGGATGCCGCGCAGCCTCGCGGTGTACCGGAAGCTGCTGCCGTGGCTGGAGATCCGGACCGCGCTGCTGGTCTACCCGAGCCGCGACGGCGTGGTGACCACCGAGGAACCGGCGGACGCCATCGTGCCGCCGATGACGCCCGCCCAGTTCGTCGAGGAGATCGGCGACTGGCTGGCCGAGGACCCGGCCACGGTGGACCGGGAGGCGTTGCGCCTGCTGATCGGGCAGGTCGTGCCGATCGCGCGGACCGCGGGCTGACTAGCCGAAGACGCCCATCTCCCAGAGCGAGTAGCCGTACGGGGTCGCGCGCTGGAAGGCGTACAGCTTCACGTAACGCGCGCTCGTGTCCAGCGTGATCTCGTCCGTGCCGCCGTCGGCCGCGTAGTTCTCGTGCACGGTGGTCCACGTCGTGCCGTCGGACGAGACCTGCACCTGGTACTGCCGGGCGTGCGCGGCCTCCCAGTCGAGCCGGACGCGGCGGACCGGTCGCGCCGAGCCGAGGTCGACCCACAGCGAGTGCTGGTCGGTGAACGCGCTGCTCCACCGGGTGGCCGGGTTGCCGTCGAACGCGTGGGCCGACGGGTGGGCGGCGCTCTCGGTGGTGGTGGACCAGGACGGGCGGCCGAGGGCCAGGTTGGCGGACCCGGTCAGCCCGCCCTGGTTGACCGCGCGCGGCGAGGCGTAGGTGGCGCGGACGGCGCTGTCGGGGTTGAGCTGCTTGTCGTCGAAGAACTCCGGCCACGCCATGAAGTACGACCACTCGGGCTGGGACGCCAGTTCCGCGGGTGACGGGACCTTGCCGACCTCGGCCAGCGCCAGCGGTTTGCCCTGCGCCAGCGACTTGAGCACGTCGCGGTAGGTGCTCGCGGGCCAGAAGCTGTTCCACGCGTCGAGCGACAGGACGTCCGCGTACGCCGGGCCCGGGTAGTAGTCGGCGATGCCGGCCGGGTCGAGGTCCTTGACGTTCCACACCCACGCCATGCCGGCCAGGCCGCGGGTCCTCACCAGGTGGTCGTGGGTGAGCTGGTAGAGGCGGCGGCTGCCGTTCGCGCCGGGCCGGCCGCCCCACCAGGACCAGCCGTCGTTCATCTCGTGCAGCGGCCGGAACAGCGGCTGCACGCCCGCGTCCAGCAGCAGGCGCAGGAACGGCACGACCTCGTCGAGGCGCGCCTTCCAGGCGTTGTTGAGCGCGGTGCCGTCGGTGATCAGCTGCGCCCACTGGGCGTCGGTGAGGTCGTCGTTCACGCCCGCGTCCCAGCCGCACGCGGTCGGCCGGGTCGGCGGGCAGGCGTGCCAGGTCAACGTGACCAGCGAACCGTTGCGCCACTCGGTGAGGGCCTGGTCGACCATCGTCCGGCGGTGGTCGACGTCGGCTTGGGCGAAGAGGAAGTCGCCGCCCCACAGGCCGGGGTACACGCCGGTGATCGCGTGGACCTTCGCGGTGTGGCGGGCGGGGTCGGAGTTGGGCTCCTTGTTGTGCATCCCGGTCACCGTGCGGGTGCCGGTGATGCGCTTCAGGTAGTCGACGACCGGGATCGGCGGCGGTGCCGCCGCGGCGGAGGCGGCGGGTGGGGCGAGGGTGACCAGAAGTAGGGCTACCAGCGTCATCGCTGTTCGCACTGCGTCCTGCCTCTCGAAAGGTGGCGGCCTTCGGAGCGTGGCGGCGGATCGTTGGACGGTAGCGATTAACCGGTTAAGCAGTCAACCGGATGGCGCAGGTCGGCAGCGGCGCGGGCTGCGTTCCGAGGCACGAGGACGTCGTGCGGAGCCCGCCACCGGTCGGCCAGCTGACCGGCGAGTTCGACAGGGCGGGGTGATCGGCGAGGTTCGGCGGGTGGAGTCGTGGGATCCGGTGGGAGGATGGCCCGCATGCCGAAGAAGCTGCGCCTGACCGGTGACCCGGCCGCCGACAAGCTGCTGAGCGACGACCCGTTCGCGTTGCTGGTGGGGCTGCTGCTGGACCAGCAGTTCCCGATGGAGCACGCCTTCGCCGGACCGCGGAAGATCGCGGACCGGATGGACGGGTTCAGCATCACCAAGATCGCGGAGACCGACGTGGAGGCGTTCGTCGAGCTGTGCGTGCAGCCGCCGGCCATCCACCGGTACGGCGCGTCGATGGCACGTCGGGTCCACGCGCTGGCGTTGCACGTGATCGAGCACTACAAGGGCAAGGCGGCGAACATCTGGAAGGCCGGCCAACCGGACGGCAAGGAGGTGCTGCGCCGGGTGAAGGAGCTGCCGGGGTTCGGCGACCAGAAGGCCCGGATCTTCGTGGCGCTGCTCGGCAAGCAGCGCGGGGTGACGCCGGACGGGTGGCGGGAGGCCGCCGGCGCGTACGGGGAGGAAGGTTCGCGGCGGTCCATCGCCGACGTGACCAGCGCCGAGACGTTGGCCGAGGTGCGGGCGTTCAAGAAGGCGGCGAAGGCAGGCGGTCAGGTGGAGGGCCCGGCGGGAGCGGAGGCGGCGGTGAAGGGGAAGACCGCCGTGGCGAAGGGGAAAACGGCGGGCAAGGCGGCGGCGAAGGGCTAGAGTCCCGGCGTGGAGTTGCCCGGTCTGACCGATCTCACGCCGCTGGGCCAGGGTGGTTTCGCCACCGTCTACCGGGCCCGCCAGGTGCAGTTGAACCGCGACGTCGCGGTGAAGGTCGACAACCGGGTCCTGCAGAGCGAGCGGGACCGGCGGCGGTTCCTGCGCGAGGCGCACGCCGCCGCGCGGCTGTCCGGGCACCCGCACGTGGTGTCGGTGCACGACGCGAACTTCACCCCGCAGGGCACGCCCTACCTGGTCATGGAGCTGTGCACGGGCGGGTCGCTGGCCGACGTGGTGCAGCGCGACGGGCCGCTGCCCGCGGCGAGGGTGCTCGAGTTGGGCGTGCGGTTGGCGGACGCGCTGGCCGCCGCGCACGCGGAAGGCGTGCTGCACCGGGACATCAAGCCGGGCAACATCCTGCTGGACCGCTACGGCACGGTGAAGCTGGCCGACTTCGGGCTGGCGGCGTTGCTGGACGCCGAGGGTTCGAGCACGGTCACGCGGGACGCGTTGAGCCCCAGCTACGCGCCGCCGGAGGCGTTCGCGATGGCGCCGCCGACGCCGGCGGCGGACGTGTACTCCCTGGCGGCCACGTTGTACGACCTGCTGGCGGGCAAGCCGCCGCGGCCGGTGCCGTGGCCCGTGGAGTCGTTCGACCAGTTGGGGCAGGTGCTGCGGGCGCCGGTGCCGTGGGTGCCCGGCGTGCCGCAGGGGGTGCACGAGGCGTTGGTGCGGGCGTTGGAGCCCGAGGTCGGTCGCCGGACGCCCACGGCGGACCGGTTGCGCGACGAGTTGAGCCGGGTGGTGGAGGCGTCGGGCCCGTCGCCGGTCTCCCGGCCGGCGGAGCCACCGGCCTGGGCGTCGCCCGCGGTGGCCCAGTCACCCGCCTGGGGATCCTCGCCGGCAGCCCAGACACCGGCTTGGGGGTCCTCGCCGGCGGCCGAGTCACCGGCTTGGGGGTCGCCGCCGGCGGCCGGGTTGCCGCCCCGGGATCCGCAACCGTTGGCGGGGTCGACGCCTCGGGTGTCGCCGCCGTTGGCGGGAGCCGGTTACGTTCGGCCGCCGGCCAAGAAGCCCTGGCCGTTGGTGATCAGCGCCGCGGTGCTCGCGACGCTGGTGGCCCTGGGCACGTGGTGGTGGGCGTCCAAGTCCACCGCCACGACCACCACGACGACGACCGGAGCCGGGTCCACCGGCGACAGCTCCGGCAAGCCCCTCCCCCCGCCCGCCTTGAAGGAGTGCGTGACCGGGTACTGCGTCGCCGAACCGACCTGCTACCGCGGCATCGTGTCCGTCGGCGGCCAGGCGGCCAGTGCGCGGAAGGTCGGGAACTGCTCGGAGGAGCACTTCTGGGAGGCGTTCGCGGGCGGGTGGCTGTCCGGGCCGGTGCCGGACGTCGACAACGACGAGCTGGTCAAGGCGCCCGAGGTGGCGAGCGCCTGCACGGCCGAGGTGATGGCGGCCAACACCCGGCCGAGGGTCGACACCTCGGGCTGGAGGTTCACGGCGGTGGGGTTCACCGACGGCGACCAGGCCTACTTCCACTGCTTGGCGGCGCCCTCCGCGGGCGGCGAGACGACGACCAGCGCGTTCGGCGGGTCCTGACGCGGTTCGGGCTTGAGCGCGAAGATCAGCATCACCAGGGCCGTCAGGGCGGGCAGCGCGGCGATCGGGGCCAGCGGGCCGAGCCCGACCCAGCTGATCACCACGCCGCCGAGCACGCCGGACAGGCCCACGCCGAGGTAGATCGCGGAGGCGTTGAGCGACAGCAGCAGGCCGCTGTTGGCGGGCGCCAGCTCGATCAGCCAGCTCTGGATGGGCGGGTTCGCCGACCACGTGAGCGCGCCCCAGGCGAAGAGCGCGACGCCGGCCGACACCGGGGTCGTCGCGGTGAGGGGCAACGTCGCCAGCACGACGGTGAAGCAGCTGAACAGGACGACGAGCAGCTTGCGGGTGTCGAAGCGGTCCGAGAGGCGGCCCGCGCCCCAGTTGCCGAGCACGGAGCCCAGGCCGTAGGCGATGAGCAGGACGCCGATCGTGGCGCCTTCCACGTCCGCGGTCTCGGCCAGCAGGGGCGCGATGTAGTTGAAGACGCTGAACACGGCCAGGCACGCGAGCACGGTCAGGGCGAGGACCATCAGCACGCGGCGGTCGGCGGCGGGTGCGATGCGCTGGCGCAAGCCGACGGCCGGCGGGGCGTCGACGCGGGGCAGCCAGAGGCGCACGGCGATCGCGGCGAGCACCGAGACGGCCGCGATCAGCGCGAACACGCCCTGGTAGCCGAGGGGCCCGCCGAGCACGTTGCCCGCGGGCACGCCTAGGACGAGCGAGAACGACAAGCCGCCGAAGACCAGGGCGACGGCCCGGCCGCGGTGTTCCGGCGGTGTCAGGACGGTGGCGACGAGGGTCGCGGCGGGGGTGTAGATCGCCGCGCCGAGCGCGCTGATCACGCGGGCGACCATGAGCAGCGGGTAGTTCGGGGCGAGCGCGGCCAGGAGGTTGCCGAACGCGGCCACGCCGAGGGCGACGACGAGGAGCGTGCGGCGCTCCCACCGGCCGGTGAGGACCGCGAGGAGGGGTGACGAGACCGCGTAGGCGATCGCGAACGCCGTGAGCAGCTGTCCCGCGGTGGCGTGCGAGACGTCCAGTTCCTCGCTCACGGCCGGCAGCACGCCGGAGACGATGTACCCGCTCGTGCCGATGGCGAACGCCCCGGCGGCGAGGAGGTAGGTGCGTACCGACATGTGTGATCCCCCAGTCGCGTGTGTTTCGACGGGGATCGTACTACGACGTTCATCGAAGTTTGATGAGGCTCGTACTATGGGCGTTATGACTGTTGTGCTCCCCCACCCGGAGCGGGACGAGATCCGGATAGCGTCGGTGCTGCACGCGCTGGCCGATCCGGTGCGGCTCCGCATCGTGCGCGCGTTGGCGACGCACGAGGAGGGCCTGTCGTGCGGGGTGCTGCCGCTGGGGGTGACGGCGTCGACGCTCACCCATCACGTGCGGACGTTGCGGGAGGCGGGTGTCGTGCGCGTTCGACCGCAGGGGACGTCGCGGATCAGTTCGTTGCGCCGGGAGGATTTGGATGCGCTGTTCCCGGGGCTGCTCGACGGTGTGCTGGCGGCACGGCGGTGAGTGACGCGAACGACTGGGAGTGGGTGCGGGTGCTCGCCCAGGGGCGGGTGTACGACGAGGAGCGGCCCGCCGTGAACCGGCTGGCGTGGGCGGCGGTGGCGTTGGCGGCCTCGCGCGGTGGCGAGCGGAGCGGGGTGCGGCGGGACCGGGCGGTGGCCGACCGGTTCGCGTTGCGGGCCCGGGTGGTGCGGTCGCTGGGTGTCCGGGCGGCGGATCCGGACGCGTTGGCGGTGGACGTGCTGGCCGAGGACGGGTTGTCGGGGAGGTACGCGAAGGCCGTGGCACGGGCGGTCGAGCCGGTGGTCTCGCAGGTGCGGGACGAGGGGTTGAGGGAGCGGGTGCGGGAGTGGGTGTCGGCGCGGTCGTAGTCCGGTAATTCGGTTGCGGTGGTTCCTAGGGTGAACAACCGTGCGCGCTTACGCTTTCCTAGCGCTGGCCGGATTCCGCAGGTATTCCACCTATCGACAGGCGATGGTCGCCGGAATGGCGACGAACGTCGCCTTCGGCCTGCTCAGGCTGGCCGTGCTGGTCGCGGCGGTCACGCAGGGCGCCATCGCGGGCTATGACGTCGCCGCCACGGCGACTTACGTGTGGCTGGGCCAGGGATTGATGGCCGTGGTCGTCCTCTGGGGCGACAAGCACCTCTCCGATCGGGTGCGCAGCGGTGACGTGGTGGTCGACCTGTACCGGCCGTGGCACTTGCAACTGGCGCTGTTCGCCGAGGACGTGGGCCGCGCGTGCTACGCCGTGGCCGTCCGGTTCGCTCCGCCGGTGGCGTTCGGGGCGTTGCTGTTCCCCTTCCGCTGGCCGTCGATCGGCACGTTGCCGGCTTTCGCGGTCAGCGTGGCATTGGCCGTGGCGGTCAGCTTCGGCCTGCGGTTCCTGCTCAACGCGACCACGTTCTGGCTGCTGGACAACCGCGGCGTCCAAGCGCTCTACACGGCGCTCACCTGGCTGCTGTGCGGGTTGGCCGTGCCGCTCGCGTTCTTCCCCGAGTGGGCGCTGCCGATCGTGTGGTCGACGCCGTTCGCCGCCATGCTGCAGGCGCCGATCGACGTCTTCCTCGAACGCGGGTCGCCGTGGCCTCTCCTCGCGGGGCAGGCGTTCTGGGCCGTCGCGGTGGTCGCCGCAGGGCACCTGGTGCTGTCACGGGCGGTGCGGAAGGTGGTGGTCCAGGGTGGCTGAGAGCGTGTACGCGAAGCTCGTCGGCGCGCGGTTGCGCGGGCAGATGTCCTATCGCGCGTCGTTCCTCATGCAGTGCCTTGCGCAGGCGGTCAACCAGCTCGCCGAGTTGGCCATCATCCTGGTGCTGTTCAACCGGGTGAGCGCGCTGGGCGGGTTCTCGGTCTCGGAAGTCGTGCTGATGTACGCGATCGCGGGCACGGCGTTCGGGATCGCCGACCTGGTGGCGGGGCAGTTGGACGAACTGCCCACGTACATCCGCACGGGGACGTTCGACGTGCTGCTGCTGCGCCCCTTGAGCACGTTGGCGCAGATGATGGCGTCCGACCTGCACCTGCGGAAGGTCGGGCGCATCGCCGCCGGGGTCGGCGCGCTGGTGTACGCCTTGGGCCACAACGACATCGCGTGGTCGGTGTCTACCGCCGGGCTCGTCGTGCTGGCGCCGATCAGCGGCGCGGTGATCTTCTCCGCGATCTGGGTGGCGGCCAACGCCGTGTGCTTCTGGGTCGTGGACGGCCAGGAGTTGGCCAACACGGTCACGTACGGCAGCAACGCGTTCACCTCCTACCCCGCCACGGTCTTCGGGCCTTGGCTGCGGCGGTTCTTCGCGTTCGTCGTCCCCGGCGCGTTCGTCGCCTACTACCCCGCCCTGGCCCTGCTGGACCGGCCGGACCCGTTGGGCGGGCCCGCCCTGCTGGGGTGGATCTCGCCGTTGGTCGCGGTCGCGGCGGCGGTCCTGGCCGGTCTGGTGTGGCGGACGGCCGTTCGGCACTACCGAGGGACTGGATCATGATCGAAGTGCGCGACCTGCGTCGCGAGTTCACGGTGACCACCAAGGTCGGCCGGTTCCGACGGGAGAAGCGGGTGGTGCGGGCGGTCGACGCCGTCGCGTTCGACGTGGCGGCGGGCGAGGCCGTCGGGTACGTGGGGCCCAACGGCGCGGGCAAGTCGACCACCATCAAGATGCTGACCGGGATCCTGGTGCCCACGTCCGGTCACGTCCGGGTGTGCGGGGTCGAACCCTCGCGGGGCAGGCGGGAGCTGGCGCGGCGGATCGGCGTGGTGTTCGGTCAGCGCAGCCAGCTGTGGTGGGACTTGCCGTTGCGGGACAGCTTCGAGTTGTTGCGGGCGATCTACCGGGTGCCGGCGGGCGACTACCGGAGTCGGTTGCGGGAGTGCGTCGAGCTGTTGGAGCTCGGGCCTTTCCTGGACACGCCGGTCCGCCAGTTGTCGCTCGGCCAGCGGATGCGGGGCGAGGTCACGGCGTCTTTGCTGCACGGGCCGGAACTGCTCGTCCTGGACGAGCCGACGATCGGGCTCGACCTGGAATCCAAGGAACGGCTCCGGGAATTCCTGGCCGATCTCAACGCGAACCGGGGCACCACCCTGCTGCTCACCACGCACGACCTGGACGACATCGAACGGCTGTGCCCCAGGTTGGTCGTCATCGACCGGGGCACGGTGCTCGCGGACGGCGCGCTGGAGGAGTTGCGCGCCGAGGTGGCCCCGGAGCGGGTGCTGGTGATCGACCTGGAGAAGCCCAGCGGTGAGCTGGCCGGGCTGCCCGGCGTGACGTCGAGCCGGGTCGAGCTCAACGGTTTGCGACACCACCTCACGTTCCGCCGGGCGGACACCACGGCGGCGGCGCTGATCTCGGCCGTGGCCACCAGGGCGGAAGTGCACGACCTGGTGGTCGTCGAGCCGGAAATCGACGACGTGGTGCGTCGGCTGTACGCGCGTCGGTAGAGTCGGACGAAACGGTCAACGTAGAACGGGAGCACCTCATGCGCGCAGGTCGTCCGGTAGCCACCCTCTTGCTGGCAATGGGACTCGCCGCCGCGGTCTCGGGCTGCGAGGCCGTGCAGCAGGCCTCGGACACCGCCAACCAGGTCGGCGCGGCCGCGGACAAGGCGCAGCTGTGCATCGACGCGCTCAAGCTGGCCGGCTTCACGCCCGACGCCACCGACCCGCAGAAGGCGCTGGAGGAGACCCAGAAGAAGGCCGAGGAGCTGAACGCGCTCGCCGCCAAGGCAGGCGACGCCACGCTCCAGGACGCCATCACCGGCGTCTCCGACACCATGGGCAAGGTGACGCTGGACGACCTGAACCCGGCGAACATCGCCGGGTGGTCGCAGCAGAAGCTGGACCAGGTGGCGAAGCTGTCCAACGCCTGCGCCTGAGCGGAAACGTCAGGCTGTCGGTACCTTCGGAACAGTCCTACGCTGTGACGCACCGGAGGTGTTGCAGATGCACGCGACAGTAGGCGACCGGTTGCACATCCACAGCCGCGCGGTTGGTCTCGACGAGACGGTCGGCGAGATCCTCGAAGTGCGCGGCCCGGAAGGTGCGCCCCCGTATCGGGTCCGCTTCTCCGACGGCCACGAAGGGCTGGTCTACCCCGGCCCCGACAGCCTGGTGGAGCCCCGGACCCCCGAATCACCCAGGATCAAGGACTCGACCTCGGCGCGGTAGAGCAGCGCCGGGTCGACCCCCATCGGCCCGAACTGGCCGGAGACCTCCAGGCTGAGCACGCCGTGCAGCCTGGTGAACGCACGCAGGCCGGTGAGCAGCACGGCGGGGGGCACGTCACCCTCGCCGCGCGCGCCCGCCCACCCCACGAGCTGGGCGTCCAGTGTGGACGACCCGGCCGTGGCGGAGTCTTCGCGCGGCAGCACGCGGAGCAGCGCGCTCATGGTGCGGTGCGCCAGGAGGATCGTGTCCTGCGGCGCGTGGTAGCCCGGTAGCGGCGTGCCGAACAGCAGCAGGTACCGGTGCGGTTGGCCGACGCCCCACGACCGGAACGCCTCGGCGAACGCACGCACCCGATCGGGTGGTGATGCGCCGCTCGACGCCGCCACCGACTCCTCCACCGCGTCCGCGAGGTCCTGCCACGCGTCGCGGACGAGGTCGTTGAGCAGGTCGTCGCGCCCCTTGAAGTACCGGTAGAGCGCCGGACCCGTCACGCCCATGCGCTTGGCGATGGCGTTGACCGAGATGCCGGCGATCCCCAGCTCGGCCAGCTGCTCCAAGGCGATGCGCTTGGCCTCGGTCTTCGTTTCCTCGCGGTACCGCTCGCGGCGGGCGTTGACCACTGCTGCCTCCTTGACACAAGCACTCTAACTTGTGTTAGAACTTCTAACAGAAGTTACGGCTTGATACGAGGGGGCGTCATGACGGCGGTCGTGCTGGGTGCGGGGCGGGGTATCGGGTGGGAGGTCGCCCGACAGCTGGTGGCGGACGGCCGGGAGGTGCGGGCTGTCACTCGTTCAGGTGGAGTTCCGAAGGGCGCGCAGGACGTGCGGGCCGACCTGATGGACCGGGCGTCGACGTTCAAGGCGGTGGAGGGCGCCTCGGTCGTCCACCTGGCGGCGAACGTGCTGTACTCGAACTGGGTCGAGATGCTGCCCACGATGGTGGACAACACGATCGCGGCGGCGGAGGCGGTCGGCGCGAAGATCGTCTACACGGACAACCTGTACGCGTTCGGACCGGTGTCGGGACCGATGCGGGAGGACACGCCGGAACGGCCGGCGGGCGTGAAGGAGAAGCTGCGCAGCGAGCTGGGCAAGCGCTTGCGGGCGGCTTCCGTGCCGGTCACGACGTGCCGGTCCTCGGACTACTACGGGCCGGGCGGCACGGGCTCGCTGCCCGGCGAGCTGCTGATCAAGCCGATGGCGGCGGGCCGGGCGGGCCTGTGGTTCTGGCCGCTGGACCTGCCGCACACGTTCGCCTACCTGCGCGACACGGCGCGGGCGCAGATCGTGCTCGGCGACGACGAGCGGGCCGACGGGAAGCTCTGGCTCACGCCGGCGGCGGAGACGTTGACCGTGCGGGAGTTCGCGGCGTTGACCGGGCGGGTGCTCGGCAACGCGCGCAAGCCGATGCGGCTGCCGGCGTTCTCGGTCGCGGTGGGCTCGCTGTTCGACAAGCGGCTGCGCGGCTCCGGCGAGATGGACCACCAGCGCACCGCGCCGTGGGTGGTGGACCACTCCGCGTTCGAGGCCACGTTCGGGCCGCTGCCCGTCACGCCGCACGAGCAGGCGATCGAGGAGACCGCGCGCTGGTACCGGGGTTGAGCGAAACGGCAACCTGGGAACGGTCTCAGCCCAGGATGGTGGTGATCAGGTCGTCGGCCAGGGCGGGCGTGGCGGCGGCGATGCCCGACCAGCGGCGGGACAGGTCGAGGTCGAAGGTCAGCGGCCGGCCGCGCAGGTCGAGCAGCGCTCCCCCGGCGGCGGGCACGGTGACGAGGGCCGCGATCAGGTCCATCAGGCGGTGGGTGTCCGAGCCGGGGTCGGCGAACGCGTCCACCGCGCCCTCGGCCACCAGCACCGCCTCCAGGCACGTGGTGGACAGGATGCGGACGCGGTCGACCTGGTTGGCCACGCGCATCCACGCGTCCTCGGTGCCGCGCTTGGGCCGCATCATGCAGATCGACGCGCCCTTGAGCGCGGTGCGGCCGGTGGTGCGGTAGGGCGTGGGCCTGCCCGCGTGCGCCGACCAGGCGCGGCCGGTGTCGAACCAGACGGTGAGCGCCTCGACCGGCTGGTCGTCGATCACCAGGGCGCCCGCGAAGCACGAGAGCGGCACGCCCATGGCGGCGTTCGCGGAACCGTCCACCGGGTCGATCACCAGGGTGGCCGCGGAGCCGTTGTCGATGAACCCGGCCTCTTCGGAGAGCAGGTTCGCGCCCGCCCCGGCGGCGGCCTCGGCGATCGCGGCTTCCACGATCGCGTCCACCCGCATGGTGGGCGTGCCGTCCGCGCCGTCGGCGATCTCCTCGCGCAGCTGCACGCGGGTGAACTCGCGCCGCGCGCCGTCGTAGGCGGCCGACGCGGCGAGCGCGGTGGCGGCGAGCGCCGGGTGGACGTCGGCGGGCAGGTTCGGGGTCGGCACGGGCCAGGGTTCCATGCACCCAACATGCCACGGGCGGGCCACCGGCGGCGGCTCGCCCGTGGGCCAGTGCCGCGACCGGCGGCCTTTGCCCCGTATTCCGCCGGTCGGACGGGCGGATCGCGGTGCCGGCCGCCGGTCGCGGCACTGGGACTCAGATCAGGCCCAGGGCCTTGACCGCGTCGCGCTCCTCGACCAGCTCGGCCACGGAGGCGTCGATGCGGGCGCGGGAGAAGTCGTCGATCTCCAGGCCCTGCACGATCGAGTACCGGCCGTCGGTCACCGTGACGGGGAACGACGAGATCAGGCCCTCCGGCACGCCGTAGGAGCCGTCCGACGGGACCGCCATCGAGACCCAGTCGCCCTCGGCGGTGCCGTTGACCCAGTCGTGGACGTGGTCGATGGCCGCGTTCGCCGCCGACGCCGCCGAGGACGCGCCGCGCGCCTCGATGATCGCCGCGCCGCGCTTGGCGACGGTCGGGATGAACTCGTTCTCCAGCCAGGCCTGGTCGTTCACGGCCTCGGCCGCGTTCTGGCCCTTGACCTCGGCGTGGAACAGGTCCGGGTACTGGGTGGCCGAGTGGTTGCCCCAGATGGTGAGCTTCTTGATGTCGGTGACCGACACCCCGAGCTTCTTCGCCAGCTGCGACAGCGCCCGGTTGTGGTCCAGGCGGGTCATCGCGGTGAACCGCTCGGCGGGCACGTCGGGCGCGTGCTGCTGGGCGATCAGGGCGTTGGTGTTGGCCGGGTTGCCGACGACCAGCACGCGCACGTCGTCCGCCGCGCCCGCGTTGATCGCCTCGCCCTGCGGCTTGAAGATGCCGCCGTTGGCCTCCAGCAGGTCACCGCGCTCCATGCCCTTCGTGCGCGGGCGGGCGCCGACGAGCAGCGCCACGTTGACGCCGTCGAAGGCGGTCTTGGCGTCGTCGGTGATGTCGATGCCGGACAGCAGCGGGAACGCGCAGTCGTCCAGCTCCATCGCGGTGCCCTCGGCGGCCTTGACGGCCTGCGGGATCTCCAGCAGTCGCAGGCGGACTGGGACGTCGGGACCCAGGAGGTGGCCGGAGGCGATGCGGAACAGCAGTGCGTAGCCGATCTGGCCGGCCGCACCGGTGACGGTGACGTTCACGGGCGTGCGGGTCATGTGCCTTCCCGAATGTTGTGGCTTCAGTCCTCGGGCACGACCACTAGGCAGGCTGACGACCTGTCAGCGGCGGTCTCTACTCCGGGACCGCGCACCGGGCGGGTTGCCCGGCAGGTCGGAGGTTACCAACTGGGCGACGATGACAAGGTGTGACAGTGGACATCATCGGCGAGGACTACACCGACGCGGTCTTGTACGGGCAGCAGTGGGCAGGCAGGTCGTTCGTCCGGTGCGACTTCACCGAGGCTGACCTGCGCGGGCTGGCGACGTCGGGCTGCACGTTCACCGACTGCACGTTCGACCGGACCGACCTGGGCGAGTCCACGCACAAGGCCACCGCGTTCCGCTCCTGCCGGTTCACCCGCGCGGTGCTGGGGTCCGCCGAGTTCACGTCGTGCTCGTGGCTCGGGTCGGTGTTCGTGGACTGCGCGCTGCGGCCGATCACGTTGATCGAGACCGATCTCACGCTGGCCGGGCTGTCCGGCGCCGTGCTGCGGAAGGCGTCGCTGCGCGGGTTGCGGTTGCGGGAGGCCAACCTCGAGGAGGCGGACCTCCGCGAGGCGGACCTGCGTGACGCCGACCTGACCGGCGCGCGGCTGCGGGGGTGCCGGCTGGAGGGCGCGGACCTGACCGGCGCGCGGCTGGACGCCGACGGGCTCGTCCAGGCCACCCTGCGCGGTGCGCGGGTGGACCTGGACACGGCCGTCGCCTTCGCCGCGGCGCACGGGTTGCGCGTCGGCTAGCGCCTGTTTCACAAGTCTCGTTCGATGAGAGTCGCGCCTGAGGTGGTTCCCGGCGGTGCGGCCGAATGGGCCGCATACCGCTGTTGTA
>NZ_JBEOVG010000117.1:0-25047 GCF_040295345.1 Actinosynnema sp. NPDC002837 | reverse complement strand
GGTCGGTTGATGGCGGGGTTGCCGGCGGGTGGGGCGATGGTGGCGGTGGGTGCGGGGGAGGGGGAGGTGGTGCCGCTGTTGGTGCCGGGTGTGGACGTGGCGGCGGTCAACGGTCCGGACTCGGTGGTGCTTTCGGGTGAGGAGGACGCGGTTCTTGCGGTTGCCGCGGTGTTGGCCGGGCGGGGTCGGGTGACGAAGCGGCTCACGGTCAGTCACGCGTTCCATTCGGCTTTGATGGAGCCGATGCTCGCGGATTTCCGTGAGGTGGCGGAGTCGCTGACTTATCACGAGCCTGTGGTTCCGGTGATTTCCACGGTGACGGGGGAACCGGCTGAGAAGTTGAACACCGCGGAGTACTGGGTGCGGCACGTCCGCGAGCCGGTCCGCTTCGCCGACGCGGTGCGCACCCTGGCCGACGAGGACGTGACGGCGTTCGTCGAGGTCGGGCCGGACGCGGTGCTCACCGCCCTGGTCGGCGAGGTGCTCGGCGACCGGGCACAGGCCGCGGTGCCGCTGCTGCGTCGCGCCGTGCCTGACGCCGAGGCGCTGGTCTCCGGGATCGGGCGACTGCACGCCCACGGTGTCGCCGTCGACTGGTCCGCGTTCTTCGAGGGCAGCGGCGCCCGCCGGGTGGACCTGCCGACCTACGCGTTCCAACGGTCTCGCTACTGGGTGAAGGCCGAGGAGTCCGCGGACCCGGCCCGGCTTGGCCTGCGCGCGGCCGAGCACCCGCTGCTGGGCGCGGCGGTCACGCTCGCCGACACCGGGGACGTGCTGCTCACCGGCCTGCTGTCGGTCAAGGCGCAGCCGTGGCTGGCCGACCACGACGTCGTGCCCGGCGTCGTGCTGCTCGAACTGGCGATCCGCGCGGGTGACGAGGTCGGCTGCACGGTGGTCGACGAGTTGGTCGCGCACGTGCCCTTGGTGCTCGACGGCAAGGCCGACGCGCAACTCCAGGTGCGGGTGGGACTGGCGGGCGACGACGGCTCGCACCCGCTGTCCGTGCACGCCCGGCCCGGCGACTCGGACGGCCCCTGGACCCTGCACGCCTCCGGCCGGGTGAGCACGGGCACCACTGCGGCGTCGTTCGACCCGGACGCCCCGGCGACCGAGGTGGCGTTGCCGGCGCACCTGGTCGGAGAGGCCGGCGCGTACGGCCTGCACCCGGTGCTGCTGGAGGCCGCGCTGCGGGTCGGCGTGGACGGCGAGCCGATCCGCTGGCGGGCCGTGCGGCTGCTCGCGACGGGTGCGACGGCGCTGCGCGTCCGGCAGGTCCCCGGCGCGGACGGTGAGGTGGCGCTGCTGCTGTCCGACCGCACCGGCCGGCCGGTGGCGGCGGTCGGCGGCGTGCTGGCCCGCCCCCCTGCGGCCGACGTCCTGGCCAGGGCCCGCGGACGCGGCCAGGACGCCCTGTTCCGGGTGGCCTGGCGGCCCGTGTCGTTACCGGGGCGCGCGGTGCGGTGGGGAGTGCTGGAATCCGGACCGTTCGACGTGGATGTCCTCGACCCGCACCGGTTCGCCGACCCAGCCGCCGTGGCGGTCGCGGACAAGCCGGTGGACGCGGTGCTCGCGCCGTTTGCGTCGGCACCCGGCGCGGACACCGTGACCGCGGCGCACGAGGTGGCCGCACGTGTCCTGGACGTGGTGCGCCACTGGCTGGCCGACGGCCGGCTCACCGGCACACCGCTGGTCGTGCTGACCCGGGGTGCCATCGCGCCCACCACGACGGTCGCCGACCTCGGCGCGGCGGCCGTGTGGGGCCTGGTGCGCTCCGCCCAGTCCGAGGCGCCGGGCCGGGTCGTGCTGGTCGACGTGGACGACCAGCAGGCGTCTCTCGAGGCGCTGGGCGGCGTGGTCGACGCCGGCGAGCCACAGCTGGTCGTGCGCGACGGGCGCGTGTTCGCACCGCGGCTGGACCGGGCGCCGGCGCCCGTGGCGGACCCGGCGTGGGACCCGGCCGGCACCGTGCTGATCACCGGCGGCACCGGATCGCTGGGCGCGACGTTCGCCCGGCACCTGGTCGCCGAGCACGGCGTGACCCGGTTGCTGCTCGCCGGCCGGCGCGGCCCGGACAGCCACGGCGCGACCGAGCTGGTCGAGGAGCTGACCGGCCTCGGCGCGCACGTGACCGTGGCGGCGTGCGACGTGGCCGACCGCGCCGCGCTGGCCGCGCTGCTCGACTTGCACCCGGTGACGGCGGTCGTGCACACCGCGGGCGTCGCCGACGACGGCCTGCTGGACTCGATGACCCCGGAGCGGCTCTCGGCCGTGCTGCGGCCGAAGGTCGACGCCGCCTGGCACCTGCACGAGCTGACCCGCGACCGCGAGCTGACCGCGTTCGTGCTGTTCTCGTCGATCGCGGGCGTGATCGGCGGCCCCGGCCAGTCCAACTACGCCGCCGCCAACACCTTCCTCGACGCCCTCGCCGAGCACCGCGCCACCCTCGGCCTGCCTGCGACCTCCGTCGCGTGGGGCCTGTGGGAGCAGGAGGGCGGCATCAGCGGCCACCTCGACGAAACCGACCGCAGGCGCATCGCCCGCGGCGGGTTCCTGCCGATCACCCAGGACGTCGGCCCGGCCATGCTCGACCGCGCGCTGGGCACCGGCCTGCCCGCGGTCGTCGCCACGCCGCTGGACCTGGCCGCGCTGCGCGGGCAGGGCACGTCGCCACTGCTGTCCGGCCTGGTCCGCACCCCGCCGCGCGGGACCGCTCGCAACGAGGAGACCGCCGACGACGCGCTGGCCGACTTGCTCGACGGCCTGGGCCACGACGAGCAGCGGCGCGTCGTGCTCGACGTCGTGCTCGCCGAGACCGCCGCCGTGCTCGGCCACGCCTCGCCGGAGGGCATCGGCGCGGACCAGGCGTTCGGCGACCTGGGTTTCGACTCGCTGGTGTCGGTCGAGCTGCGCAACCGGCTCGCCACGAGGTGCGCCACCGCCCTGCCGCCCACACTGGTGTTCGACCACCCGTCACCCGGCGCGCTCACCGCGTTCCTGCACGCCGAGTTGGTCCGGTCCGACGGCGCCGATCGGGAGGACTGCACCGCCGACGTGGTGCTGGACGACGACATCCGTGCCGCGGAGGTGGTGTCGACCACGGTCGACGACCCGGAGCACGTCTTCCTCACCGGCGCCACCGGCTTCCTCGGCGCGTTCCTGCTGCGCGACCTGCTGCGCACCACGAAGGCGATCGTGCACTGCCTGGTGCGCGCCACCGACGACGCGGACGGGCTGCGCCGGGTGCGGGAGAACCTGGAGTACTACCGGGTCTGGGACGAGGTCGACCCGGTCAGGCTCGCCGTCCACGCGGGCGATCTGGCGCAGCCGCGCCTGGGGCTGGGGGAGGAGCTGTTCGACGAGCTGGCCCGCGTGGTGGACGTGGTCTACCACGCCGGCGCGACCGTGCACTGGCTGCGGCCGTACGGCGACCTCAAGGACGCCAACGTCGGCGGCACCCGGGAGGTGCTGCGGCTGGCCGCCCGGCACCGCACCGTGCCGGTGCACCACGTCTCCACGGTCGGCGTCTTCGCCGGTGCGGCGCCGGGCGGCGGGGCGCTGAGGACCACCGACCCGACGGGCCCCGCCGAGGCCCTGCCCAGCGGCTACCTGCGTACCAAGTGGGTGTCCGAGCAGGTCGTGGAACTGGCGCGGGACCGCGGTATCCCGGTGTCGGTGTACCGGGTCGACGTGATCTCCGGTGACCGGGCCAACGGCGCCTGCCAGACGCGGGACTTCGTCTGGCTCAGTCTCAAGGGCATCATCCAGGCCCGCTCCGCCCCCGCGGGCGTCGGCGGCTACTTCCACCTGGCGCCGGTGGACTACGTCAGCACGGCGATCGTCGAGCTGTCCCGCCGGAGGGCGGGCCGCACCTTCCACCTCCACAGCGAGCACCGGGTCGAACTGCCCGAGCTGGTGCGCCGGCTGCGGTCCCTCGGCTACACCGTCGCGGACCGGAACCCGGACGAGTGGTTCGCCGAGGTCGGCGCCGACCGGGACAACGCGCTCGTCCCGCTGCTCGACGCCTTCCGGGTGATGACCGCCGACAGCGCGTCCTTCTACCCGCCCATCGACGTCACCGACACCGCGGTCGCGCTCGACGGGAGCGGCATCGACTGCCCTCCGGTGACCGAGGAGCTGTTCCGCGCCTACGTGGAGTTCTTCGTCGACGCCGGCCACTTCCCACCTCCCACCCGGAGCGAGGGAGCATGACGACCACCGACAGCACCCCCGACGCCCACCGTTCACGAGCGGCTGGACCGCGGCTCGTCACCCCGACCGGGCCCGGCGGTGTGGGCAAGACCCGGCTCGCGCCGGGCGTGGTTCGGCGATCGACGACGCGGCCGGTACGCCGAGGCGTTACCGCTGGTCGACGCGCCGGCCCGGTACCGGGTGCTGCGCGGCACGCTCGGCGAGCGGCGTCGAGAGGTGACGGTGGCGCCGGCCGGTGGGCTCGGAGAACGTGACAGGCACGGTGCGGGTGTGGCACACCGCGTTCAGGCTGCTCCTGGGCGTGGCGTCCGGTCTCGGACCGCGCCTGGCGCACCGCCGCCACCCTGAGGGAACGGGCAGGCGCACCGCCCCCGCAGGGCGAACGCGGCGACGTGCATCGGATCACCGCCACCACCCGGTCAGCCCTGGACGCCGAGCCCTTCACCAGGGCGAATGACCGGGGCCGGACCGACGGCGCGGAGCCGGACCTCCTGGTCCCCTAGCCGTCCCTCACCCCGTTGGCGGGGTCTCGTTCGGCGCCGGCTTGTTGGGCGGTGGCGGCTCCGGCGTGGGCGGGATCGGCGGCTCGGTGCTCGGCGACGGCTCCCGGGGCGGCTGCGGCATCGGGGGTGGCGTGGGCACGGGCCGCCCGGGGGGCGGTTGTGGCTGGACCATGGCAACCTCCTTCCCACCCGGGCTACCCACAATCACCGCTCAGGACGCGCGGTCCGCGGCCCGGGCCGGCGCCGGCGTCAGGTTCGGCAGGACCTCCCGGCCGAACAGGCGGATCGTGTCCAGCACCGCCTGGTGCGGGAGACCGCCTATGTCGACCATCACCAGCTGCGCGTCCAGGCCGAGCAGCTCGGTCACCCGGTTCAGCCGCTCCGTCACCTCCGCCGGGTCGCCGCACACCGCCGCGCCCTCCATCAGCACGTCGACGTCCGCCTCGCCGTCACCGCGCCACGGGTCGGCGAACTCCGCGTACGCCGCCAGGTGGGGCCGCCACGTCGCCCGCGCCTCCGCCGCCGTCGGCGCGACGAACACGTGGCTCGGCAACGCCACCCGCCCACCACCGCCCATCGCCGCCCGGTAGCGCTCCACCACCGGCCGGTGCGTGCTCGGGTCGCGCAACGTGCTCGGCAGCATCAACGGCAGCTCCAGCTCCACCGCCAGGTCCGCCGACACCGCCGACCCGCTGCCGATCCACACCAGCGGCCGGGGCTGCTGCACCGGGCGCGGCGTCGTCGTGACGTCCACCAGCGGACTGCGGTACTTGCCCTCCCACGTGACGTGCTTCTCCTCCAGCAGCCGCAGCAGCAGCCGCAGGTTCTCGTCGAACCGCGCCCGCAGGTCGTCCTGCACCCCGAACGCCACGTCCGTGCGCTGCGACACACCCCGCGCCACGATCAGCTCCGCCCGGCCGCCCGACAGCACGTCCAGCGTGGCCAGGGTCTCCGCCACCCGCACCGGGTCGTGGTGCGCCAGCAGCGTCACCCCGGTGGACAGCCGCAACGTCGACGTCCGGTCGGCGATCGTGGCCAGCAGCAGCTCCGGCGCCGACACGATGTACCGGGTGAAGTGGTGCTCGCCGATCGCCACCCCGGTGAAGCCGGACTCCTCCGCCACGACGGCCTGCTCGACCATCGCCCGCAGCCGTTCGCACTCGGTCACGGCCCGACCGGTGTACGGGTTGGGCAGGTGATCGCCCAGGATCAGCAGGTACACGTCCATCCGACAATCTTGCCCGCTGCGACTACGGTGGCACCCACCGAACCGGAACGTGGAGGAGCACCCGTGACCGCTGTGTCCGTGTCCGACAACCCGGAGCTGTCCCGCTACGAGGTCCACCTGGACGGCGAGCTCGGCGGTTTCGCCGAGTACACCTCGGCGGACGGCGTCGTCACGTTCACCCACACGGAGGTCGCCGTCGAGGGCAAGGGCCTGGGCGGCAAGCTCGTCCGGCACGCGCTCGAGGACGTGCGCGCCAAGGGCCGGACCGTCGTGGCCGAATGCTCCTTCGTGCGCGGCTACCTGGAGAAGCACCCCGAACTGCGGACCGGGTGACGTTTTCCCCGCTCCGGGCGCGCACGCCGCGCCGACGCACAGTGGACCCGGCTCACCAGCGCATACCCCGCCAGGGTTGCTTCTTCGTGTGAATCATCACAAAGGGGGGTAACAACACGGCTAAGTAGGCGGCTTTTGGTCAACAGTGGTAGCTGATCGTGTCAACATTACTGATCGTGGCCTCACTCGTCTTTGATCCCCGCCATGATGGTGATGTCGTCGACAGCAGATGCGGTCGACGGGGACGAGGACCGATCACGAGACCGATGAGGTGGGCCTGGCTGTGACCGCTGAGGTGAGCGGAAGTGGCGCACGGACGGATGGCCCGACCCGCCGGACGGGCACGTGGTCGGTGGTTCTCCGGCAGGTCCCACCGCGGGTGCTGAGGCTCGGCGCGCTCGGCGGGCTGCTGATCGCGCTCGGCGGCGTCGGCGCGGGCGCGGTGCTCCGCCGGGACCCGCTGCTGACCGGCACGATCCTCAACGCGGTGCGGTACGGCCACGGCCGCGACCTCGCCACCGCCGTGGTGTTCGTCGGCGTGGCGCTGCTGGTCTACTCGTGGGTCCGGCTCGGGCGGATGGTGCGCGCCGGCCAGGTCGACGGGCGCGGCGTGGTGCTGGCCGCCGCCGTCTGGACCGCTCCGCTGCTCATCGGCCCGTCGCTGTACAGCCGGGACGTCTACAGCTACCTCGCCCAGGGCGCGGTCGCGCTGCACGGGTTCGACCCCTACACGACCGGCGCGTCCGTGCTGCCCTTGTCGCTGGGCGGCAACGTGGCGTCGTTGTGGCAGAACACACCCTCGCCGTACGGGCCGCTGTTCCTCCTGGTGGCCAAGGCCGTGGTCGCGGTCACCGGCGACAACGTCATCATCGGCGCGGTCCTCATGCGGCTCGCCGTGCTCAGCGGGCTGGCGATGCTCGCGTGGGCGATGCCCGGCCTGGTCCGGCACCTCGGCGGGCGCACGTCGATCGCGCTGTGGCTGACCGTGGCGAACCCGTTCGTGATCGCCGTCGGCATCGGCGGCGCGCACAACGACATCCTGATGGTCGGCCTGATGGCCGTCGGCGTGCTGATGGTGCTGGACGGCAAGCACGTGCGCGGCATCGCGGTGATCGCCCTGGCGACCGCGGTCAAGGCCACCGCGGTGCTGGTGATCCCGTTCCTCGTCTGGGTCTGGGTGGCGCGGATGTCCGGCCCGGCCCGCCAGCGGTTCTTCCAGGCGTGCGCGGTGGGCGGCATCACGTTCGCCGGCGTCTTCGCGCTGTCCACGATCATCGCCGGGGTCGACCTCGGCTGGGTCAACGTGCTGCAGAGCCAGACGCCGCTGCTGACCTGGATGTCGCTGCCCTGCGCCGTCGCGGAGCTGCTCTACTACTCGGTCGGCAGGCACATCCCGGGTGCGACCTACGAGGGCTTCCTCGGCTTCTTCCGGTCGGTGGGCGTGTACGTCCTCGCCGCCGTGCTGGTCCGCCAGTGGTGGCTCGCCCGCGCGGGCGGCGTGGACGCCGTGCGGCGGGCCGCGATCGCCCTGCTCGCCGCTTCCGTGCTCGCGCCGTCCGTGCTCCCGTGGTACTTCACCTGGGTCCTGGCGCTCGCCGCGGCGTTCGCCTGGAAGGACCGGTGGCTCGCGTTCGCCGCGGGCTTCTCGGTCTGGATGGTCCTCATCACGCTGCCCGACGGCACGATCGTCGCCCGCTGGCACTATGGTTCGGCGAACCCCGTCGTGTGGTGGTCCTACCTGGCCGTCACCGTCCTGATCGGCGTGTGGGTCGGCCGGTCGCTGCTGGAACGCCAACCCGTGTGGTCGCTGCTGACCGAGCTGCGGGCGCGGTCGAGCGAGGTCGACCAGCCGACGCGGGTCGTCGAGCAGGCGCCGCCGCCCGCCGTCGAGCAGTCGCCGTCCGCCGAGGACGACGACGTGGCGGGCGAGCCGGACGGGGCCGGGAAGCAGCGCGGGAGCACGGGTGGTTGAACGGGTCGAACAGCGGGTGCTGAGGTTCGCGCCGCTGGTGTTGTGCTTGTCGCTGGGCTGGTACTTCTGGCGCTTGGGCGTGCCGAGCGGCTGGGGGATGATCGACCTCAAGGTCTACTGGAGCCTCGCCCCGAACCTGCTCACCGATCAGCTCTACACGATCGACATGCCGTTCACGGCGGACTTCCCGCTGCCGTTCACCTACCCGCCGTTCGCGGCCGTGCTGTTCCTCCCGCTGTCCTGGCTGCCGTGGGTGGCCGCGCGGATCGCGTGGCAGGTGTTGTCGCTGGTCTGCCTGTGGTGGCTGGTCCGCACGGCGTTGGCGCTGATCGCCGCGAGGTCGGGTCGGCCGTTCGACGCCGGCTGGTCGCGCCGGGCGCTGCTGTGGACGGCGCTGGCGCTCTGGTGCGAGCCGGTGCGCAAGACGCTCGACTTCGGGCAGATCAACCTGGTGCTGATCGCCGGCACCTTCGCCGCCATGGTCGCCACCCGGCACCTGGTGGCGGGCTTCGGCGTCGGCGTCGCGGCCGGGCTGAAGCTCACCCCGGCGATCTCGGTGCTGTACTTCCTGGTCACGCGCCGGTTCAAGGCCGCGGTGTGGACGGCGGTCGGCTTCGCGTTCACCGTGGCCGTCGGCTTCGCCGCCTCGGCCGCCGACTCGTGGCGCTACTGGTTCGAGCTGCTCGGCGCGGCCGACCGGGTCGGCCCGGTCGGGTCGGCGATCAACCAGTCGTTGCGCGGCGCGTTGTCGCGGACGCTCGGCCACGACGTCGAGATGACGTGGCCGTGGCTGCTCGCGGTGGTGGTGTCGGCGGTGCTGACCGGATTCGCGCTGCGCGCGGCGGTGAAGGCCGGGGACGCGTTGGCCACCGTGGTCGCCGTGCAGCTGTTCGGGCTGCTGCTCTCGCCGATCTCGTGGAGCCACCACTGGGTGTGGGTGATCCCCCTGGTGCTGTGGGCCGTCTACGGGGCGCGCCGCACGTGGCCCGTGCTGGCGGTCGCCGCGGCGTGGGTCGTGGTGACCGGCGCGGACCTGATCACCTTCCTGATCGACCAGCAGCCGACCATCTGGGAGATCCCCCGGCCGTGGCCGCTGGCCGCGCTCGGGTGGTGCTACCCGCTGCTCGGGCTGCTCACCCTCGCGGTGATGCCGACGGCGCTGCGCGCCGACACCCGCGAGCCGGTCGGCGCGACGCCGTCCGCCACCACGTCGAAGGTCGAGCCCAGTGTCAGCTGAACCCACGTCGCCCGCGGCGCGCGTGCTCGTGAAGGCGGAGCGGTGGCTGCTGGTCGCCGCACCCCTGCTGCTGGTGGCGTCCGTCGTGGGCCGCGGCTGGACGATCGTCACCGGGTTCGGCAACGAGACGATCGACCTGTACGTGTACTGGGCGCTGGCGCCGCACGTGCTCTCCGGCGACCTCTACGACGTCACCTCGCCGAACTCGCCGCCCGACTTCCCGCTGCCGTTCACCTACCCGCCGTTCGGCGCGCTGGTGTTCCTGCCGATGACGTGGCTGCCGTGGGTCGTCGCCCAGTGGGCGCTGCGGCTGCTCTCCGGGCTGTGCCTGTACTGGATGGTGCGCGTCGCCCTGCGCTTCGTGGCGGGCGAGGGCTGGACGGCGGACGCGGCGTTGTGGCGGCGCCGGGCGCTGCTGTGGACCGCCGTGCTGCTGTGGATGCAGCCCGTGGTGCACACGTTCGACTTCGGCCAGGTCAACCTGCTGCTGGCGGCGGTCGTGCTCGGCGCCATGACGGCCCGGGACTCGCGGCTCGCGGGCATCGGGATCGGCCTGGCGGCGGGCGTGAAGCTCGTGCCGGCGATCTCCGGGCTGTACTACCTGGCCACGCGCCGGTTCTCGGCGGCGGTGTGGTCGGTCGTCGCGTTCGCGGCGAGCGTCGGCCTCGGCTTCCTGGTGGACCCGGCGCAGGCCAAGCACTACTGGTTCGAGCTGCTCGGCGCGGCCGACCGGGTCGGCCCGATCGCCACCGCGCACAACCAGTCGTTGCGCGGCGCGTTGTCGCGGACGCTCGGCTACGACGTCGAGATGACGTGGCCGTGGGTGCTCGCGGTCGTGGTGTCGGTCGTGCTCGCCGGGTTCGCGCTGCGCGCCGCGGTGCGGGCGGGTGACGTGCTGATCGGCGTGCTGGTCGTGCAGGTCCTCGGCCTGCTGCTGTCGCCGATCTCGTGGGACCACCACTGGGTGTGGATCGCGCCGCTGCTGATCTGGCTGGTGCACACCAGGATCGCGCCGTGGGCCCGTGGCGTGCTGCTGGTCCTGTGGTGCCCGATCATGTTCTGGGACGTGATCGCGTTCCAGCTCGACCGGCAGCCCACCATCTGGACCATCCCCAGGCCCGGCTACCTGTCCGCGATCGGGTGGGCGTACCCGGCGTTGGCGCTGCTCACGCTGGCCGTGATCCCGTTCGTGGTGAAGGCGGTGGCGCGGCGCGCGCCGGCGAACGCGCCACTGGCGGACCGAGCCGAGGTTACCGGTAAGTAGGATCCGGGGATGGAGTGGACCGAACCCGGAGTCTTCGAGGTCGCGCCCGGTGTCTACCGCATCCCGCTGCCCCTGCCCAACGACGGGCTGCACACCGTCAACGTGTACGCGATCGACGACGGTGACGGCTTGGTCCTGATCGACTCCGGCTGGGCCCTGGACGCGGGCGAGACGGCGCTGGAATCGGCGCTGGGCGAGCTCGGGCGTGGTTTCGAGGACGTCCGCCGCTTCCTGGTCACGCACGTCCACCGCGACCACTACACGATGGCCGTGGCCCTGCGCCGCCGGTTCGGCACGAAGATCGCGCTCGGCGCGGGGGAGCAGCCCTCGCTGGCCAAGATCACCGCCCGGCGCCGGGACGGCTACCGCGACCTGGCGAAGTGGGGCGCGCCACACCTGGCCGAGCGGTGGCGGGCCGTGGTGGAGTCGGTCGGCGAGGCCGAGCTGCGCGACTACGAGGAGCCCGACGAGTGGCTCCGCGAGAGCGACCTGGCCCTGGAGAAGCGGGTGCTGCGGGTCCTGCCGACGCCCGGCCACACCCGCGGGCACGTGGTGTTCGTCGACGTCGAGTCGTCGCTGCTGTTCGCCGGCGACCACGTGCTGCCGCACATCACGCCGTCGATCGGCTTCGAGCCCGCCCGGCCCGCGCTGCCGCTGGGCGATTACCTCGACTCGCTGCGCCTCGTCCGCGAGCACCCGGACCTGCGGCTGCTGCCCGCGCACGGCCCCGTGACCGAGTCGAGCCACGCCAGGGTGGACGAACTGCTCGCCCACCACGAGGACCGGCTCACGGCCACGCTGGACGCCGTGCGCGCGGGCACCGGCACCGCCTTCGAGACCGCGCGCAAGCTCGGCTGGACCAGGCGTGGTCGGCGGTTCGCCGAGCTCGACCTGTTCAACCAGGTGCTGGCCACCGGCGAGACGGCCGCGCACCTCGACGTGCTGGTCCACCGCGGCCTGCTGACCGCCGAGGAGGCCGACGGCGCGGTGCGGTACGCGCTCAGCTGAAGTGCTCGGCCAGCACGGTCGCGAGCACGTCCGGCGCCACGCCGTGCCAGTCGCCGGCCACCGTGCGGCGCCGGGCGTTCGGCAGGCGTTCGGCCACGCCGTCGGCCCACCCGCGCAGCCGCTCGTCGCTGCCCGCGCTGTCGAGCACCAGCGTCGGCGTGGTGATCGAGGCCAGGTCCGGGGGAGTGCCGGTGATGGTCAGGTCGTAGGCGGTGGTGTGGGCCATCGCCTCCAGCGCCGGCCAGCCCGGTGACCGCCGCATCCCGGCGGTGAACTCCTCCGGGATGCCGCACGCGACCTGGAACCGGACCACCGCGTCACCGCGCCGCCCGGCCGCCACCAGGGCGTTGATCTCGTCCCGCACGTCGGGTCCGGTCGGCTCCTCGAACGACAGCGGCGGCTCCAGCAGCGCCAACGCGGTGATCGGCACCCCGGCCGCCGCGGCGTGCAGGGCCAGCACCGCGCCCGACGAGAAGCCGTAGGCGAAGGCCGAGCCGCCTGCGGCCGCCACGACCGCCGCCAGGTCCTCCACCTCGCGGTCGATCGCGTACGGTCCGCGGTCCGTGCTCTCGCCGCGGCCCCGGCGGTCGTAGGTGTAGGCCGTGTACCCCCGCAACGCCGCCGCGACGTCGGGCATCGGGCCGCCGCCCCGGAAGCAGCACGCGGCGTCCACCAGCACCACCGCGGGACCGTCACCGACCCGCGAGAACCCGATCGTCGTGCCGTCCTTCGAGGTCACGGTGCCCATCACGACTCCTCCAGGACCAGGCCCGGCCTAGCGGGGCAGCTTCACCACGGTCACGAAGAAGTCGTCGATCTGCCGGACGACCTCGATGAACCGGTCGAAGTCGACCGGCTTGGTGACGTAGGCGTTGGCGTGCAGGTTGTAGCTGCGCAGGATGTCCTCCTCCGCCTCCGACGTGGTCAGCACCACCACCGGGATGGGCCGCAGCGCCTCGTCCGCCTTGATCTCGGCCAGCACCTCGCGGCCGTCCATCTTCGGCAGGTTCAGGTCGAGCAGGATCAGCCCCGGCCGCGGCGCGTCCTCGTACGGGCCCTGGCGGCGCAGGAACTGCAGCGCCTCCACGCCGTCGCGCACCACGTGCAGCTGGTTGCGGATCTTGTGGTGCTCGAACGCCTCCTGCGTCATCAGGGCGTCGCCGGGGTCGTCTTCCACCAGCAGGACGTCGATCACGTTCAACGGGTTGCTCATTGCTCGTCGTCCTCTACAGCCGGCAGCGTGAACTTGAAGGTGGTCCCGGTGTCGCCCTCGCTGGTGTCCAGCCAGATCGTGCCACCGTGGTACTCCACGATCTTCCGGCACATCGCCAGCCCGATGCCGGTGCCGGGGTAGTCGTCCTTGTGGTGCAGGCGCTGGAAGATCACGAAGATCCGCTCAGCGTACTCGGGGTCGATGCCGATGCCCTGATCGCTGATGGTGAACGTCCAGGAATCGCCCGTGCGGTCCACGTCCACGCGCACGTGCGGCGGCTCCTCGCCGTGGAACTTCAGCGCGTTGCTGATCAGGTTGCCGAACACCCCGCCGAGCAACGACGCCTCGCCGCGCACCGTGGGCAGGTCCGCCACCTCGACCGTCGCCCCGGTCCGCTCGACGACCTCGGAGTAGTTGTCCAGCACCTGGGCGACCAGCTCGTCGCAGTCCACCAGGGTCTGCTCGCGGGTGAGCCTGCCGACCCGGGAGAACGCCAGCAGGTCGTTGATCAGCACCTGCATCCGCTTCGCGCCGTCCACGGCGAACCGCAGGTACTGCTCGCCGCGCTCGTCGAGCTGGCCCGAGTAGCGCCGCTCCAGCAGCTGGCAGAAGCTCGCCACCTTGCGCAACGGCTCCTGCAGGTCGTGCGAGGCGACGTAGGCGAACTGCTCCAGCTCCGAGTTCGACCGCCGCAGCTCCTCCAGGTCGGACAGGATGCGCACCCGCATGGCCTCGACGTCCTGGCCGAGCATCACCGTCTCGCGGGGCCCGCCCGCCTCGACCGCGTGCGCGAAGTCGCCCGACGACACCTGCCGCACGTCCGCGGCGAGCCCCGTCAGCGGCGCGATCACGATCCGGTACAGCATCACCGCCACCCCGGCGATGCTCAGCACCAGCAGCAGACCGAGCCCGATGACCAGCAAGAACGCCTGCGTGGCGACGTTCGACACGTTCGCCCGGCCGGCGGCGGACGCCTCCTCGACCTTGGTCTTCAACGCCGCCATCGCCTCGGCCGCCCGGTCGAACAGCGCCTTGCCGCGTTCGGCGTCGACCAGGGTGGTCTGCGGGATGCCCGACACGTAGACCAGGTCGACCAAGGGGTCGGCGTAGCTCTGCCGCCAGTCGTCCGCCAGCCGCCGCACCTCCTCCAGGTCGCCGAGCAGGTCGCGTCGCGAGGCCGACAGCAGGGAGCGGGCGGACTCCACCGCGTCCAGCTCGTCCTGTCGCCCGTCGGTGTAGGGGGCGAGGAACGCCTGGTTGGCGGTGAGCACGTACCCGCGCACACCGGTCTCCTGGTTGACCAGCGCGGTCTGCATCTCGAGCACCTCGCGGCCGGCCGGGTCGATCCGCTCCAGCAGCTCGGTGCGGGCGGAGGTCAGCCCGTTCAGCGCGATCAGGAGGCTGCCGATGGCGCCCGCGCAGATGACGACCAGGACCACGACGGCCGCGACCAGGAGCTTGCTCGCGGGCCAGCGCTTGCGGTAGTCCATCAGGCGCGGTCCGAGATCAGCAGCACGGCCATGTCGTCGTCCAGCTCCCCGCCGTTGAGTTCCTTCACCCGGCTGATGAGGTCGTCCAGCAGCGTCGCCGGTGTGCGCGTCCAGTCCGGTCGCTCCCTGGTGATCTCGCCGATCAGGTCGATCAGCCGCTCCGAGCCCAACCGCTCGGTGTCGCCGTGCACGCGGCCCTCGACCAGGCCGTCGGTGTAGAGCAGCATCGACCACCCCGGCGGCAACGGCACGTCGAGCCCGCTCCACGTGCTGTCCGGCAGCACGCCGAGCGGCAGCCCGGCGCGGTCGCGCGGCAGCTCCACCACCCGGTCGCCGACCAGCAGCATCGGCTCCGGGTGCCCGGCCAGGTAGACCCGCGCCCACCGGCGGTCCGGCGAGATCGTCACCATGCACGCCGTGGTGAACAGGCCGGGCTGGTGGCGTTCGTGCTCCAGGATCTCGTGCAGCGTGCGCAGCACCCGGGACGGCTCCTGGCCCGCCAGCACCAGCGCCCGCCAGGCGATGCGCAGGAACACGCCGATCGCGGCCTCGTCCGGGCCGTGCCCGCACACGTCGCCGATCAGCAGTTGGAGCGTGCCGTCGGAGGTGCGCACGACGTCGTAGAAGTCGCCGCCCAGCAGCATCCGGCTGCCGCCGGGGCGGTAGCTGACCTCCCAGCCGATGTCGTCGCCGTGGATGATCGGCGACGGCAGCAGGCCGCGTTCGAGGCGGGTCTTCTCCGCCGCGAGCAGCTTCTCGTCGCGCAGCTGGCGCTGGGTCTCCTCGACCCGCTTGCGGCCGACCGCGTAGCGGATGCTGCGGGCCAGGCCCACGCCGTCCACCTGGCCCTTGACCAGGTAGTCCTCCGCGCCCTGGGCCACCGCCTGGGTGCCCTGGTGCTCGTCGTTGAGGCCGGTGAGCACGATGATCGCCACCGGCGCCGGGTGGGCGAGCAGCCTGGTCAGGCCGTCGAGCCCGGTCGTGTCCGGCAGGCCGAGGTCGAGCAGCACGCAGTCCGCCTTGGCCAGCAGGCCCTCCGCCTCCCGCAGCGTCCGCGCCCGGTGCAGGGCGACGTCCGCCTCGACCTCGTCCAGCAGGGCTTCGACCAGCACGGCGTCGCCCTCGTCGTCTTCCACGAGGAGCACGTTGATCCGGTTCACCGCGGTCCGCGGTGCGGGGAGCCCTGCCACGGGGGAGGAGATTAGTCGAACTCGATCAGGACGGGGTGACGGCGGTGCGGTGGGGCGCGGTGACGGCGCCCGCGGCCATGACCGAAGATCGTGGGGTGACGTTCTCCCAGATGGTGGCGCTGACGACCCGCCTGCCCCGGCGGGGCCGGGGTTTCTGGTACTCCGTGGCCATTGACGTGCTGTGGCCGCTGGTCGTGCTGTTCGTGCGGATGCGGATGGCGGGCCGGACCAACATCCCGCGCGAGGGCGCGGTGCTGCTGGCCTCCAACCACCTGTCCTTCGCCGACCCGGTCACGTTGACCGCGTTCGCGCTCGCCTCCGGCCGGGTGCCCCGGTACCTGGCCAAGGCGAGCCTGTGGAAGGCGCCGGTGCTCGGGTGGGTGATGTCGTCGGGGCGGCACATCCCGGTCGACCGCGACAGCGTGCGCGCCGGCAAGGCGCTGGACAACGCGCGCACGTCGTTGGACGAGGGCGAGTGCGTGATCGTCTACCCGGAGGGCACCTTCACCAACGACCCCGACGGCTGGCCCATGCGCGGCAAGAACGGCGTGGCGCGGCTGGCGTTGACGACCCGCACGCCGGTCGTGCCGGTGGCGCAGTGGGGCACCCGGGAGCTGCTGCCGCCGGGGAAGTTCGTGCCGCGGCCGTGGCGGAAGGTGTCCGTGGTGGCGGGCGCGGAGGTCGACCTGTCCGACCTGTACGGGCTGGAGCCGACCAAGGCCGTGCTGGACGAGGCGACCGCGCGGATCATGGCCGCCGTGACGACGCTGCTCAGCGGCGTGCGCGAACTGCCGTCACCGACGAACCCGTGACCGTCAGCGGGCCTTCTTGGCCTTGCCGGAGCGCTCGCGCTCCCACCGCAGGTACTGGCCGGTGACGGTGGACACGCTGGTGAGCAGCCAGACCGCCACGCCCGCGTCGTCGGTCACGCCGATCAGCGGCAGCAGTTCGGGCAGCAGGTCGACCGGGGAGACGAGGTAGAGCACGGCGAACGCCCACGTGGCCATCGTGCTGGTCGGCAGGCCGTAGGCCTTGCGCTCGCGCAGCAGCCGGGGCAGGGCCTTGGCCCGGTCGATCACGGTGCCGACCGGGCGGGGCTCGCCCTTGCGCTCCCACCGGCGCCGCCGGCGCACGACCCACAGCACGCCGGCCGCCACGCCGAGCACGACCAGACCGGAGCCGGCGACGACCGGCGGCAGGCCGAGCAGCTCGTCGTCACGCAGGAGCAGCGTGCTCAGCCCGAGCAGGGTGAGGACCACGCTGAGGAAGATCACACGTCCATGGTAGTGGCGGTGAGGCGTCCACGCGGGTGGAGCGGGCGTCGGGTCACGGCGCGGAAACTTCCGGATCAACCGGCTCACGGCCCGGACGGGTCGGTCCATACGATGGCCCGGTGAGCGATTCCCCCCGGTTACCGGCGCGATCCGTCGTCGTGGTGCTGTTCGTCGTCGCCGCGTGCGCGGTCCTGGCGGCCGGCGGGTTGACCGCCGTGGTCCTCGCGGACGACCGTCCCCGGCAGGCCGTGCCGGTGGCGGCCGGGAGGGCCTCGCCGACCGCCCGCGCGGACACCACCCGCCCCGTCGGGCCGCCGCTGTGCCTGATCGGCTCGTGGCGCACGGTGGAGGAGCAGGTGATGGTCAAGTTCTACAACGGCGTGGACCCGCTCCCGATGGTCACCAGCGGGCGGGCGTACGAGTTCCGGCCGGACGGCACCGGGACCGAGCGGATGGACGACGTGGTGTTCCACGGCACCTACCAGGGCAACGCGCTGCGGCTCGTCGGCAACGGGGTCATCGAGTTCACCTGGACCGCCACCGACGAGGCCATCACCTACGGCAACCAGACCAAGGCCGAGTTCACCTGGGCCTACTACGACCAGCGGGGTCTGGTGGAGACCCAGACGATCCCGTCGGAACAGGTGCGGCACGAGGTGGACGACTACGCCTGCCAGGGCACCCAGCTCGTGGAGAGCAACTCGCGCGGCTACCGGTCGGTGTGGGCGCGGACCGCCGGGTTCGGGGTGTACGGCTGATGCGCGCGGCGCTCGTCGCGGCGGCGTTGCTGGCCGCCGCTCCGGCTCTTGTTCCCGCTGCCGCCGCTTCCGTCGTGCAGCCGTCGAGCCCGGAGGAGCTGGCCGCGGCCATCGCCCGGCCGGCGATCGTGCTCATCACCGTGGAGTGGCACGGGTGGGTGCGGGACAGGCGCACCGGCGAGGTGTTCGGCGGCGCGAACGGCTACGTCGTGAAGGCGACGTGCAGCGGCGTGGTGATCAGCCCGGACGGGCACGTGGCCACCGCCAGCCACTGCGTCCACACCGGACCGCAGGGCGGCGCGGGCGCGTTGTTCGACGCGGCGATCGAGGACCTGGCGGCGGCCGGTCGGGTCGTGGACCGGGCCAAGGCCAAGGCGCAGCTGGCCGAGCACGCCGTCGCCGAGGGCGCGGACCCGGACCGCCCGGTCGACCGCGCGATCGCGGTCGAGCGGATGGAGGCCACCGGCGACGGCCCGATCCGGGACGTCGCGCCGGCCACCGTGGTCGACCTCGTCGCGCCGACCGAGGGCGACGTGGCGGTGCTGAAGGTGCCGCGCGAGAACCTGCCCTCGTTGGAGATCAGGGCTGAGCAGACGGCG
Source organism: Actinosynnema sp. NPDC002837 (assembly GCF_040295345.1). Taxonomy (NCBI): domain Bacteria; kingdom Bacillati; phylum Actinomycetota; class Actinomycetes; order Pseudonocardiales; family Pseudonocardiaceae; genus Actinosynnema; species Actinosynnema sp. NPDC002837. Next base: position 6,769 of record NZ_JBEOVG010000117.1, on the reverse strand, counting down.
GTCGGCACCCCGATCCTGGCCATCGGCTACCCCGGTTCGGCGGGCGCGGCGGTCGACCCGAGCCTGGAGCCGAGCAACAAGAACGGCCAGGTGTCGGCGCGGCGGACGCAGAACGACCGGCCGTTCTACGAGTTCAGCGCGGCGGCCACGCAGGGCATGAGCGGTGGGCCGGTGGTCGACATGGACGGCCGGGTCGTCGGCCTGGTGAGCCAGGGCTCGCCGGGGGAGACGCAGTCGTTCAACTTCGCCGCCGCGTCCTCGACGTTGCTGGACGTCCTGGCGGGCAAGGACGTGAAGGTCGAACCCGGTGCGCACGACCGCGACTACCGGGCCGCGCTGGACCACTACTTCGCGGACGACTTCGACGGCGCGGTGGAGGGTTTCGACGACGTGCTGGCCGCTTCGCCCGGTCACCTGCAGGCCGCGGAGTACCGGCGGCTCGCGGTCGACCGCGGTGGGTCGGCCGGTGGCGGCGCTTCGCTGCTGATCGGGCTCGCGGTGCTCTGCGGCGGTGTCGCGGTGGCCACGGCGACGGCGGGCACGGCGATCGCCCTGACCCGCAGGCGTCGGCTGTCGCCCGCGGGTCCCGTGCCGCCGGTGGGGCCGTCGCCGGTGGTGTCCGATGTGGACACTCCGCCGTTCGGCATCCCGGTGCGGGCCACCGAGGTCGTCGCGCCGGTCCAGCCGCCGGTGGTCACGCCGACCACTGAGCCCACCGCAGAGCCCACCGTTGAGCCGCCGGTCGACGAGTCGCCGACCGTCCGGTCCACCGACGGGTCACCGACCGCGCGGGTCGAGCGGCCGGACGAGGGCGAGCCCACCGCACCGCGGTCCTGACCCGGGGCCGCCGGTGCGTCCACAACGGACGCACCGGCCCCGGTGCTACCACTTGCTCTCGGCGTGCAGCCACAGCCCGACCGCGAGGCCGAGGGCGACGAGGGACAGGGGCGAGAACCCGGCGCCGCCCGAGATGATCAGGCCGAACAGCAGGCTGAACCCGCTCGTCAGCACGTAGAGCCGAGGCCCCCACTTGCGGGTGAACCACGCGCCGACCAGCCCGATCAGGGCGACCAGACCGGCGAGCGCCACGAAGACGACGAGCTGCAACGAGTCGTCGCCCCACTCCGCGCCGTGGTCCACCTCGTCCACCCAGCCCACGACGGCGACGACCAGCGTGAAGGCGTTGGCGAGGGTCATCAGCACCAGCAGCACGACGATCCCGGCGCCCTTCCTGGCGCGCGGCTCGGCGTGGCGGGCGGTGGTCGGCGAGTCGGGGGAGTCGTGCTGCACCATGGCGGCGGTCCTTTCCGGGTACGGCGCGGACCCGGTCGCCGCGGGCGGGACCGGTCGGGTGCCGTGAGGAGTGGGGCGACCGTCCGGCGCCCCTGACCGCTGACGCTACGGAGCAGGCGGGTGGCCGGGCGAGGACGGCGGGGGTGGAAGTTTCCGGTTCCGGGCCGACCGCTGCACCTCGGCGAGGTCGGCGGCGGTCACCAGGCGGACCTCGGCGGCCCGGCGCGCCACCGCGAACCTGGTGTTCTGCAGCCGGCCCGCGTGCGCGGCCAGGAACGGGTCGTCCGCCGCGCCGAACGCGATCGCCGAGATCGCCCGGATCGCGTCGTCCACCCGCTGCGGCCGGTGCAGGTTCCAGGTGTAGCCGTGCCACTCGCGGACCCGTTCGAAGATCTCCCGGTTCGACGGCGGCCGCGGGTAGTCGTCCGCGCCGACCAGCCACGGTTCGCACAGCGCCAGCGCGACGAACCAGTCCCGCCCGCCCCGCACCAACCCCGGACCGGTGCGCGTGTCGCCACCGTCCGCCCCGAACGCCACCTCCGACGCCGCAGGCGCGCGCTCCACGTCGATGGTCAGCTGCAGGTCGGCGAACCCGTCGCCGTCGCCGCGCCGGCCGAGCAGCAGCACCAGCTGGTTCTCGCCGACGTCCAGCAACGCCGTCGCCGACCGGGTCAGGATCACCCGCCGCGCGCCGCCCGGCGCGTCGAACAGGCTGGACAGCTGCGCCTCGCCCGCGCCGAGCCACGTCAACGACACCACGTCCGCGCCGACCGCCAGCTCGCCGACGAGCCGCGACACGTGCGGCGCGCAGTCCGGCAGCGCGACCACCACCCGCCCGGGGCGGGCCGGGCCGACGACGCCGTGCGGCGCGCGTCCGAACAGCAGCGACTCGCCCGGCCCCAGCACCACCGAAGCCAGGCCCGCGCCACGCACCACCACCCTCGGCACGGCGCTACTCCGGGCAACCGGGCGGGTCGCCCCGGTCCGGTCCGAGCGCACGCCACTCCTCGGCCAGCGACTCGCGGTCGAGCAACCCGCACAGCACCTCGACCGCGCGGTCCGGCACGAGGTTCCACAGCCGGGCGGTGCCGTCCGCGCCGACCGACGCGATGAGCTCGCCGCTCGGGTCGAACGCCAGGTCGTTCAGCTCGGCGCCGTGCCGGTCCAGCCGCGCCAGCTGCCGCGCGCCGTCGACCTCCCACAGCCGCACCACGGTGTCCTGGCTCGCGGTGGCCAACGTCCTGCCGTCCGGGCTCCACGCCACCCGGCGCACCGGCGCGTCGTTGCCGGTGAGCACGCCGACCTCGACGCCGTCCTTGACCCGCCACAGCTTCACCAGCCGGTCACCGCCTCCCGTGGCCAGCACGGAGCCGTCCGGGCTGAACTCGACGTCGATCGCCACGCCGTCGTGGCCGGGCAGGATGGTCCACTCCGTGCCGGGGTCCACCAGGTCCCACAGCCCGATCCGGCCGCCCGACAACGTCACCGCGAGCGTGCGGCCGTTCGGGTGGAACGAGATGCCGGTGGGGTAGTTGGGCTCGACCCCGTTGACCGGGGTGTTGCGCGGCTCCGGGGTCGTCGCCCGGCGGTTGACCAGCCGAAGGTCGGCGGCGTCGAGCAGGAGCACTTCGTCGCGGTCCTCCTGCGACCCGGTCGGGGTGCGGCCCGTGACGGCGATCGTCCGGCCGTCCGGGCTGTACCTCGCCGAGGTGAACTCCGTGCCGGGCCGGGAGAACCGGCGCAGCTCCGCGCCCGTCGCCGCCTTCCACACCACCAGCAGGCCGCTCTCGTCCACGGTGACGAGCTCGGCGCCGTCCGGGCTGAACGCGACGTCGTAGGCGTCGTCGCCGTGGGCCTTCAGCTCGTGCGCCAACCGCGAGTTCCGGTGGTCCCACAGCCGGACCACGCCGTTGCCGCTGGTGGTGGCCAGCAGGTCGCCGCCGGGCTGGAACGCGGTGCCGAGCAGGACGGCGTCACGCGGGCCCAGCGTCGTCCGCTGGTAGGACCACACCGTGATCACGCCGGTGGAGTCGGAGCTGAGCAGGGTGTGGCCGTCGGCGGTCATGACCACCGCGAACGTGGTCACCGACCCGGCCGCGTACTGGGTCAGCAGGTCGCCGGTCGCCAGGTCCCACGAGTAGACGCTCGAGCCCACCGCGCCCGCCACCACGGCCGAGCCGGACGGCGTGAACGTGACCGAGCTCAGCCCCACCTCGGGAGCGCTGAACGTCCGGCGCGCCGTCCACGTCGTGGTGTCCCACAACCGGACCGTCGCGTCCATCCCCGTGCTGGCCAGCAGCCCGCCGCCCGGCGCGAACGCCAGCGCGCTCACCTCGCCGGTGTGCCCGGTCAGCTTCGCGACCAGCGCGCCGTCACCCGCCCGGTGCACCGCGACGTCGTTGCCGTCGGTCAACGCGACCAGCCCGGGGTCCGGCAGGAACGCCATCCGGATCGAGGGCCGGGCGGCGAACACCGCCCGCTCGGTGAACCCGGCCGTCTCCCACAGCACCACGCCGCGATCGGTGTAGGCGACGAGCGTGCCGCCGTCCGGGGAGAGCGCGGTGTCCGCCGCCCGATCCGGCACGGTGAAGACCCTCTTGCGCGCCGGCACGTCCCACAGCTCGACCTTCTTGGTGTCCGGGTCGGCGGTGGCCAGCAGCCGACCGTCGGCGCTCATCGACACCGTCCGGTACCAGCCGCCCTTGTCGTCCAGCACGGCCAGCTCACGGCGCGAGGGCACGTCCCACAGCCGCAGGGTGCCGTCCCGGCCGCCGGAGGCCGCGACCTTCCCGTCCTCGCTCACCGCGAGCGCGTTGATCGCGCCGACGTGCCCGGTCATCCGGCCGCGGTAGGCGTCGGTGGTCGCGGACAGCAGCGCGCTGCGCCCCTCGACGGTCGGGCTCGCCCGCCACGCGCCGAACGCGGCCAATGCCGCCCGCCGCGGGTCCACCGTCCTGGCCAACGCCGACTCCGCCGCCAACTGCCGCGACAGGTTCTGCTGCCGCCCGGTGTCCGCCCGGTCCCGTTCGGCCTGCGCGGACTGCCGCAACCGGGTCGCCACGACGACCGCCACCGACGCGACCACCAGCAGCAGGCTCAGCGCCACCACCAAGCCGCGCAACCGGTTCGTGCGCTTGCGCGCCGCCAGCTGCCCGGCGTGCTCGGCCGCCGTCGACCGGGCCAGGAAGTCCTGCTCGACCGGCTGCAACCGCACCCGGTCCCGCGCCGACTCCAGCCACGCGGTCAGCGACGCCAGCCGCACGCCCCGGTACAGGTCGTCGTCGTGCTGCCCGGACTCGACCCACGCCCGGACGGAGTCGGTGAACCGGCGGTGCTGCACCAGACCCGCGCGGTCCTCCTCGATCCAGTCGCGCAGCCTCGGCCACGCGGTGAACAGCGCCTCGTGGCTCAGCCGCGCGCCCGAGCCGTCCACGGTCACCAGCCGTGCCGCGATCAACCGGTCCAGCACGTGCCGCTGCGCGGCGAACTCCCGCGGGTCGACCCGCCGCCGGACCACCGCGCCGTCGTCGAGCACCGCGACCAGCCGCAGCAGGATCGCGCGCAACGCCTGCCGCCCCACCGGGTCCAGGGCCGAGTGGATCTCCTCGGCGGTGCGCGAGACCGCGCCGTCGATGCCGCCCGCGCGGCGGTAGGCGGCCAGCGTCAGCACCGGCCCGTCGCGGTGCAGCCACGACTCGCGCAGCGCGTGCGCCAACCGGGGCAGCGCGCCGGGGTCGTAGCCGATCTCGCCGCGCACGCCGAGGTCGGCGATCATCCGCTCCGGCAGGCCGGGCTCCACCTCCACGCCGAAGTCCTTGGCGGGGCTGACGATCGCCTGCCGCAACCCGGTCGCGTCCAACGGGCCGAGCAGCACGGGCGCGGCCAGCGCGGGCCGCAACGGCGCCAGCTCGATGCACCGGTCGACCAGGTCCGCCCGGACTGCCAGCACGACCAGCGCGGGCCGGGCGGCGGTCAACGCGGCGGCGAACGCCAACCGGTCCGCCTCCGGCGCGTTGAACACCTCCTCGAACTGGTCGACCACGATCACCGGCCGCGTCACGCCCGCGCACCACTCGCCGAACCGGCCGGGCGACTCGCGGATCAGCCGCGTCCACCGCGCCGCGTCGATCGTCGTGCGGGCGGCCATGGCGGCGGCCAGGTTGCCGACCGGGTCCACCCCCGGCGTCAGCACCACCTGGGGCCACGTCTCGTCGCCGTCGGCGGCCAGCGCGGGCAGCAGCCCGGCCTTGAGCACCGAGGACTTGCCCGCGCCCGACGCGCCGACCAGCACCACCGGCTCACCGCCGCGGACCTGCTCCGCCAGGCGGACGAGCAGCTCGGTGACGACGTGCGAGCGGCCGTGGAACACCTCGGCGTCGGCCCGCTCGAACCCGCTCAGGCCCGGGTACGGGGTGGCCTGCGGTTGCGGGCGCGAGGTGCGCGGCCTGCTCGTGGAGCGGAGGATCGCGCGCACCAGCCGGTCCTGGTCCTCACCCGGGCCGGGCGACGTCGGCCGGGCGGCGTGCGCGGTGTCGCCGCCGAACGCGGCCGCCTCCGCCGCCGTGATCAGCGCCGTCGCCGACTCGAACCGCCGCGCCGGGTCCTTCGCCAGCCCGCGCAGCACCACGGCGTCCAGGCCGGGGCTGACGGTCGGGCTGAACACCGAGGGCGCGGGCGGGGGCTGCAACAGGTGGGCGGCGACCTTCGCGGCGGGGTCGGTGGCCGGGTGCGGCAGCCGGCCGGTCAGGCACTCGAACAGCACGCACGCCAAGGAGTACTGGTCCGAACGGCCGTCGACCGCGCCGCCGGACAGGCGTTCCGGCGCCATGTAGTCCCACGAGCCGATCAGGTCGCCCGACCGGGTCAGCGCGGTGGCCTCCGGCGAGGTCTCCCGGGCGATGCCGAAGTCGGCCAGGTAGGCGTGGTCGTCGGCGGCGATCAGGATGTTGGACGGCTTCACGTCCCGGTGGACCAGGCCGCGCTCGTTGGCGGCGTCCACGGCGGCGGCGACCTGGCCGAGGACCTTCAGCGCCCGGACCGGGTCGACCTCGCCCGCGCCCAACGCGCGCCGCAGGTCCGTGCCCTCGACCAGCATCATGTCGAGGAAGAGGTGGCCGTCGACCTCGCCGAAGTCGTTGACCGGGATGACGTTCGGGTGGCTGAGCGCGGCGGCGATGCGCGACTCGCGCTGGAACCGGGCCCGGTACTCGTGGTCGGTCGCGGCGGCGGAGAGCCGCTTCAGCGCGACGACCCGGTCGTGGACGGTGTCGTAGGCGCGGTGCACCACGCCCATGCCGCCCTGCCCGAGCAGCTCGCGGATCTCGTACCGCCCGAAGTCCGCTAAGCCGGACCGCGCCCCCATAGCGCCCCCTCGTCTCGCCCGCCCGAACCTTACTGGGCCGGGCCAGCGGTTCCACCGGGCGAGCGCGGGTGGCGGGCGCACCGCGGGCCGCGGACGGGGTGTGGAGGCCCGTCC
>NZ_JBEOVG010000116.1:0-25291 GCF_040295345.1 Actinosynnema sp. NPDC002837 | reverse complement strand
GGCGGCCACACCGGGCCGTCACCCCGACTTCCGCCTGGTTCCTACCACAAGCGCCACCCAGGCGCCCGCACGGAAGAGGGTGCACTAGTGACCACCACCGGGCGCCGGCTCGCCGAGGTCGGGCATGGTCAGCGCGCCCGCCAACGTCACACCCGCGCCGGCGAACGTGATCTCGCGTGAGTTCCCCATGCGATCGAGTATCACCCGGCCGTGGTCGCGGCGGGCGGGTGAGGTGCGGCGGTTTTATCGTCGGGCCGGGAGGTCCACGTGGTCGAACGAGTCGAGGTCGGGCGCGGCGCGCGGCACGCGGTGGTCGCGGTGATCATGCTCGGGATGCTCCTCGCCGCCCTCGACCAGACGATCGTGGCGACCGCGCTGCCCACGATCGTCAGCGACCTCGGCGGTGGCGGGCACCTGTCCTGGGTGGTCACGTCCTACCTGCTCGCCGAGACCATCATGACCGCGCTGATCGGCAAGTTCGGCGACCTGTTCGGCCGCAAGCGGGCGTTCCTGGTCAGCGTGGCGCTGTTCCTGGTCGGCTCGTTCCTGTGCGGCTGGGCCGATTCCATGACGTGGCTCATCCTGGCCCGCGCGGTGCAGGGGCTCGGCGCGGGCGGGCTGATGGTGACCTCGGCCGCCGTCATCGCGGACGTCGTGCCGCTGTCCGAGCGCGGCAAGTACCAGGGGGTCATCGGCGCGGTCTTCGGCGTGGCCACGGTGGTCGGCCCGCTGCTCGGCGGCCTGTTCGTGGACCACCTGAGCTGGCGCTGGGCGTTCTACGTCAACCTGCCGCTCGGCGTGGTGGTGCTGGCCGTCGGCGCGTTCGCGCTGCCGGGCGTGGGTGTGCCCGGTTCGCGCGGCACCGCCCGACCGAAGATCGACTACCTGGGCATCCTGCTCATCGGCCTGGCCGCGACCGGCCTCACCCTCGTCACCAGTTGGGGCGGCGTCGAGTACCCGTGGGCGTCGCCGACGATCATCCTCATGGCGGTCGGGTCGGTGATCGCGCTCGGCCTGTTCGTGCTCGTGGAGAACCGGGCCGCCGAGCCGATGCTGCCCATGCGCCTGTTCCGCGACCGCGTGTTCACCGTGTGCGTGGTGCTCAGCTTCGTGGTCGGGTTCGCCATGCTCGGCGGCGTCACCTTCCTGCCCACCTACCTGCAGTACGTGCACGGCGTGTCGGCCACCCAGTCGGGCCTGGAGATGCTGCCGCTGGTCCTCGGCCTGCTCGTCGCCTCGATCACGACCGGCAACGTGATCGGCAAGACCGGCCGCTACCGGGTGTTCCCGCTCGTCGGCAGCCTGCTCATGGTCGGCGGGCTGCTCCTGCTGTCCCGGCTGCACCCGGAGACGTCGTTCTGGCAGGCGTCGACGTACATGCTCGTGCTCGGCCTCGGCGTCGGCATGTGCATGCCGGTGGCGATGGTGGTCGTTCAGAGCACCAGCAGCTACGAGGACCTCGGCGTGGCCACGTCCGGCGTGAGCTTCCTGCGCACGCTGGGCAGTTCGTTCGGGGTGGCGGTCTTCGGCACGGTGTACGCGAGCAATCTGCCGGCCAACCTCGCCGCCGCCGTCCCACCGGGCGTCGACCCGGCCGCCGCGGCGAACGTGCAGGCCCTGCACGCCCTGCCGGACCAGCTCAAGGCCCCGATCATCGCCGCGTACGCGGACACCCTGCACCTGGTGTTCCTGTCCGCCGCGCCGGTCGCCGCGGTCGCGTTCCTGGTCGCCCTGTTCCTCAAGGAAGTCCCGCTGCGCGACACCGCCCGTGCCGCCGCGACCGAGGTGGGCGACAACTTCGCCGCGCCGCACACGTCCGACTCCGGGGACGAGCTGGAGAAGCTGGTCGCCCTGATCGTCAGCCGCGAGCGCCGCGACCCCACGCCGGACGTGCTGCGCGACTCGGGCGTCCCGCTCACGCACGCGCAGGCGTGGCTGGTGGTCAAGGTGTTCCGGCAGAGCGTCGACCACGGCGACGCCACGCTCGAACGGCTGGCCGAGGCCACCAAGGTGCCCGCCGGCGTATTCGAACCGGTGGCCCGCCAACTCCAGACCCGGGGCTACGTCACGGAATCCGACGCCCACTACCGCTTCACGCCCCAGGGCGCCGAGGTCTTCACCGACCTGGTCGCCGCCTGGCGCCGCTGGCTGCTCGTCAAGCTCACCGACTGGCACTGCGACGACCCCGAGTTCACCGAAGCGGTCGACCGCGTCGCCACCGAACTGACCACCAGCGGCCGCTCCCTGACCACCGACCGCCCGACCGCCGTCGTGTGACCGCATTTTGCGGACAAAGCGCACACCGGCTGTGCAACAGTGACGGCCGGGAGTCACGGTTCTCTCAGGTCGACGCCTGTCCCGATGAGGGTGGTCGACGGTGGAGGGGGATGGTCACATGGTCGTGGACGAAGGGGTAAACACCGCCCAACTGAGGTTGCAAGGCGAGATCGTCGCGTTGTTGGAGCGCTGTGAGAGCCTGCGCGCCGAGCGGGGACGCGCCATGCTGGTGAGCCTGCTGTCCGACGTCCTCGGTGAGCAGGTGTCGTTGGACGGTTCCGAGGTCCACCTCCAGCTCCTCGGCCTCGTCCGGTGGTGCTGCCGTCACGCGGCCGGGTTGCGCGGCCTGGTCGACTGCCTCAGGTTGTTGGACCCCCACGCGCCCGAGATAGCCCAACTGGTCGAGCTGGGGGACGAGTGGGCCGCCTTCCGGGCGTTGCCGACGGGGGACTGGGACCGGCTGGCGAAGGCGTTGCGGTCGGTGCGGTTGTCGGACGACCCGTTCGAGGAGCGGCGTGAGCTGCGCCGCCTGGCCGACGTGGCCACCGAGGGGCACTGCGACGACCTGCCCGCGCGGTGCCGCTCGGTGTGGTCGCTGTTCCTGCACCTCGCCGACCACAACGCCGGTCCGGGCGCGCTGCTGCCCGCCATGGTGCTGGTGGACTGCCTCGCCGGACGCCTGGAGGACGGCGCCCTGGCGGCCGAGCTGCGTCGCTGCAACTGGAGGTTGGCGGAGAAGTTCGAGGTGACCGATCTGGTCGAGGAGGCCCGCTGGCGCAACGAAACCAAGGCCGACGGCGATGACTCCGATGTGGTGCACCTCGTGTTCGAAGTCGACCCGGACCCGGTCGACCAGGGCAAGGTGGTGCTCTCGCACTGGTTGAGCTGGAAGGGCTCCGGCTGGCACGGCCGCCGGCGCGGCGACGCCGCGATCCGGCGCGACGACCTGGAGGCGGAGGTCGACCGCGTCATCGCGGAACTGGAGGCCGAGTTGGGCGTCACTCCGGCGGCCGAGCACGTGAGCGCCATCGTGGTGGAGTTCGCACTGCCCTGGGAGATGATCAACACCGCGGTGGAGTTCTGGCCGAAGGCCTCGCCGGCGGACGTCAGCGTGCCGTTGGCGGTGGATCACCCCGTGCTGGTGCGGAGCTTGGAGCGGACGCGGGCGCAGCGGTACTGGCTGGTGTGGAAGCAGCGCTGGAACGCGATCTCGGCGGAGGCCGCGCGCCCGTACTGGAGCCGGACCAACGGCGGGTGGGACCTCACCGGGATGGCGGTGGACCTGAACGACACCTCGATCGTGTCGTTGGTGCTCAGCGAACCGCCGGGCGACCGTCGCGGCAGGGCGTGGCACGAGGCCGCGATGGCGTTCAGGGCCGGGATCCCGATCATCATCTGGGATCGCGAGGACTGTTCGACCAGCCACTTCCACGAAGCCGTGACCCGGTTGTTCGCCGCGGGCGAGGTCCGTCGGTTGCCGGACCGATTGGCCCAGTTGCGCCGGGAAGCGCTGCTCGCGAATGAGTCAGATGGGCCGCACGCGGGCCGGAGTCTTGCCGTATTGTGGGACGATGCGGAGCGTCTACCGGAACCCCTGACCTCTGGTTGGGGTTCGCAGGGAGGTATCTGATGCGCAGTCGGCGTGCACTCGATACCAGACCCACAGTGGTTCCGTATTCACCTGATGAGCGTAGCCCTCTGTTCACTCGAAATGGTGAGAGCGTAGTCGATTCCCCGAGGTCCCGGCGATTACCCGGTCCGTTCGGAATCGATTCACTGCGTGAAGGCGCACTGTTCCCGCGGTCGGGCGCTAAGGTGGTGCCAAGGCCGTGGTTCCCTTATTCCAGGGCATACCGGCATGAATCGGCTCCTCGATCCGAATCCGGGTGTCGTGCCCGCACCGGAGGGATGTGACGGTGCGCGTCGACTCTGAGGACGTTGCCGCGGGTGTGACCGCGGGTCCGGACGCCCACGAGTGGACGGCGGACGGGCTGCGGGAGGTGCTCGCGCCGCTCGACGGCCAGTCCCGCGACCTCGTGGTCGCCGTCGACGACGGTCCGGCGATGTCGATCTGGGCGTCGACGGTCGAGTCCTTCACCCGTGCGCTCGCCGACTCCGGTGTCTTCGGCGAGGTCGCCGTGTGCGCCCTCGGCATCGACGACAGCGGTCGGGCCGTGCTGCGCGGGTCCGACGGGGGGAGCCCGCCGGACCTGGCCGGTTCCGGGCGGCGTCTGCTGCTGGCCCTCACCGACGCCGTCGACCCGGCCTGGCGGTGGGGTGGTGCGTGGGTGTCGCTGCGCGAGCTGGGCGCCGCGCACTCGGTCGCGGTGGTCAGCCCGCTGCCGTGGTGGACGGCCTGCCGCACCGGCCTGGACCTGCATCGACTGCGCCTCAAGGCGTCCGAGCCGGGCGCGCCGAACCACTTCCACGAGTGGGAGCCGCAGGTCGACGTGCCCGGGTTGTACGACGACCTCGGCGACGTCGCCCCCGTCCCGTTCGTCGAGCTGGCCCCGGCGGGCCTGCGCGAGTGGGCCGACCTCGCCGCGGCGGTCGGGTGGGCGAACCTGGGCGCGGCCCTGGTGCCCGCTCCGCCCGACCCGGCGGCCGGGGCGGCACGGCCCCAACCGGGTGACACGAGCTTCAGCGTCGAGGAACTCGTCGCGGCGTACCGCACGACCGCGTCGAAGGTGGTGTTCGACCTGGCCGTCCACTGGGCCGTCGCACCGCTGGAGGTGCCGCTCCTGCTCCGCATCCTCGAACTGCTGCACCCGGAAGCCGGACCTGCGGCCCTGTCGGAATTCCTCGGCGGCCCACTGGTGGCGATCGCGCCCCCCGGGTACGACAACGGCGGAAATCGAGTGACGTTCAGGTTCGTGCGGGAGGGTATTCGGGAGGAACTTCTTGCGCATGGTCGTCGGATCGACACCGAGCGCGTGCGCAAGGTGGTCCGGCATTACCTGGACGAACACCGACCGGCGGTGGCGGGGTTCGAATGGCCGCTGGACGAGGAGCCGGTATCGGCCGCTTCGCCCAATGTCACGTCGCCTCACGTGGCGGAAGCGGAGCGAGCGGTGTTGAGGGCCTGGTCGGGGGTTCATCTGCGCTATTCCACGCCGGAAGGGGACCCCGGAGTAGAGCTGCCGTCGGCAGTCGGCAATGATGAGGTCGGCGCGAGTATACACGCCGATGAACGGGACCGAACACGTGTTCGCGAGGGCACGGTCGATGTCGAGCGAAATGCGGGAGGATTAGAGGTGACTGCCGTCGAGCAGGAAGAAAGGAGAAGGACTCTCGCATCGCCCGTCTTCGGCGGAGTACCGCCGAGGAACGTCAACTTCACCGGGCGGGCGGACCTCCTCCAGGAGCTCGAACGGCGTCTGGTCCGGGGCGGGACCGCGGCCGTGCTGCCCGAAACGCTCCACGGCATGGGCGGTGTCGGCAAGTCGCACCTGGCCATCGAGTACGCCTACCGCAACCGCGCGAACTTCGACCTGATCTGGTGGGTGCCCGCCGAGCGGTCGGTCAAGATCGTCAACTCGCTGGTGGAACTGGGGCAGCGCCTGGACCTCGTCGTCGGTTCCGAGGCCAACGTGGCGGTCCAGCAGGTGCTCGACGCGCTGCGCAGCGGCAACCACCACAAGATCCCGACCAACTGGCTGCTCATCTTCGACAACGCCGACAGCCCGGACGCCGTGCAGCAGTACCTGCCCACCGGCGGCACCGGGCGGATCCTGGTCACCTCGCGCAACTCGCAGTGGCTCAGCGTCGCCCGCCCGCTGGAGGTCAACGTCTTCCAGCGCGCCGAGAGCGTGCAGCTGCTGCGGCGGCGGGACCCGGAACTCGGCGAGGAGGACGCCGACCGCCTGGCCCAGGCGTTGGGCGACCTGCCGCTGGCGATCGCGCAGGCGGCGGCGTGGCGGGTGGAGACCGGCATGCCCGCCGCGGAGTACCTCGAACTGCTCGCCGAGAAGCAGTTGGAGCTGCTCAACGTCACCACCACCCTCGACTACCCCGAGTCGGTGGCCGCGATGTGGGACCTGTCGCTCAGCGAGCTCAAGCGCAAGAACCCCTCGGCGCTGCGGTTGCTCCAGGTGTGCGCCTTCCTGGCGCCGGAACCGATCAACCGCAAGATGTTCACCTACAGCCGCAACATCACCGACGTGCCGGCCGAGCTGTCCAAGGTCCTGCGCGACAGCCTGCGGCTCAACGAGGCCATCCGCGACATCAACCGCTTCGCGCTGGTGCGCGTCGACCACCGCACCAACTCCATCGAGCTGCACCGCCTGGTCCAGTCCGTGCTGATCAGCCAGATGAGCGAGGACGAACGCGTGACCATGCGTCACGCCGCCCACCAGATGCTGAGCGAGAACGACCCGGAAGGGCCGGCCGAGCCGGAGAACTGGCCGACCTACGTGGACCTGAGCGCGCACCTGGCCGCGTCCAACGCCTACGAGAGCGATGCCGAGCCCGTTCGAACGCTGCTGTACAACCAGGTCCAGTTCCTCTACCGGTGGGGCGAGCACAAGCGCAGCGCCGAACTGTCCGAGCAGATCTACAAGAACTGGGTGGACCGGCTGGGGGAGGACCACCCCGAGACCTTGAGGATGGGCCGCTGGTACGGCTTCATGCTGTGGGTGCAGGGCCGGTACGCCGAGGCGACCCCGCTGAACAGGGACCTGTTGGAGCGGCACCGCCGCACCTTCGGCGAGGAGCACGAGGAAACGATCCTGGCGATCAGCCAGGTCGCGGCGGACAAGCGCGCGGAGGGTGATTTCGTCGGCGGGCTGGAGCTGTCGAAGCGCAACTACGACATCTGCGTCCGGTACCTCGGGGACGAGGACCCGACGACGCTGGCCGTCGCGCACAGCCTCGGCGTGAACCTCCGCCTCGTCGGTGACTTCGCCGCCGCGCTCGACCTCGACGCGGACACCTGGAACCGCAGGGTCCAGATCTACGGTCAGGACCACGACACGTCACTGCTGACGCAGGTGGGCCTGACCATCGACAAGCGGGAACTCGGCAACTACCGGGAGGCGTCCGCCGAGCACGAGGAGATCGTGCGCACGTACGAACGGCGCAGCACGGGGCGACCGCTCAACCCCGCCTGGCTCCGCGCCGTGCGCCACCTCGCCGTGATGCGCCGCAAGGCGGGCGACCACGTCGGCGCGATGGAAGCCGCGGAGACGGCGTTCGACGGGTTGCGGTTGAGGTACAACCTCGACCACGCCGACACGCTCGCCGCCGCGTTGGCCCGGTCCATCGAGCTGAGGCACCTGGGCCGGCTGGAACAGGCCAAGCAGCTCGGTCGCGACACGTTCAGCAGGTACGAGCGAACGCTCGGACCCAATCACCCGCACACCCTCTCCGCGGCCGTCAACGTGGCGATCCTGCACAGGTTGATGGGCGACGCCGAGAGCGCGCGTGAGCTGGATCAGGCGACACTGGGCGGCTTCCGCGCACGTCTGGGCGATGACCACCCCTCCACGCTGGTCACCCGGATCAACCTCGCCAGTGACCTGCAGGAGTCGGGCGACGCGCAGGGCGCCCACGCCATCGACGACGAGGTGCTGCGCCGCGCGACGGAGATCCTGGGCTCCGACCACCCGACGACGCTGGCGTGCCAGGCGAACCTCGCGCACGACCTGCGTGCGCTCGGGCGCGCCGACGAAGCGGAAGAGGTGCACCGACGAGCGGTGGGCCTGCTGCGGGAACGGCTCGGGCAGTATCACCCGGCGGTGTCGGAGCTGAGCGATCCTCGCGTCCGCGCGAACTGCGACATCGACCCGATGCCCCTCTAACCGTCCGCTCCTCCCAGCCACGCGGCGAGGCGCTGCACGTCGGGCGCCTCGCCGGTCGCGGCGATCTCGTTCCGCACAGCGCGGACGAGGTGCGGGCGTTCGAGCAGCGCTCGTGCCGCCGGGCCGGGTGACAACTCCCGCACCGCGACCCCGAAGCCGGACCAGGCGCCCGGCCGGCGCGAGCCCGCGGCGAGTTCCGCCGCGTACAGCGCGTGGGCCCGGTGGTAGTCGCCCGCCACCAAGGCGAAATCCGCCTCGACCAGGTCCGTGGCGATCTTGTGGACGTCGCCGGAGGCGTCCGACGCCATCGCGTCGAACTCCGCTCGATCGGACAGCAGGACGCGCGTGAGGATCACCTTGGCGTCCAACCTGGGCGGAGCGTCGTCGGCGGCCACGACCGGTCTCGACCCCGAGGTCGGCGCTGCCTCGCCGGCGTGCCAGCGCTCGGCGCACTCCAGCACGTGCGACCGCGCCGGGTGGAGGTGGGTGGCGCGCCAGGCCGCGCGGTGGTCCTCGGCGGCCCTCTCGGCGGCCGCGAGCACGTCGGCGGGCACGGGGGCATCCGACAGCGCCGCCAGTCGTTCCGCCAGGCGGGCCGCGAACCTCCGCCCGGGCTCGGTGAGCGACGGGTGGCGCCGTAGCGCGTCGAGTGCTTCACCCACTTGGGTGCGGAAGTAAGCGAACTCGAAGTGCGCCAGGGCCGCGTCCGCTCCGCTCAGGCGCCGACGTTGGGACTCCCAGAACTCGACGACCGCGAGGAAGGCGTTCACGCCTTGGTACAGCCCGGCGACCGGGCGGGCGTCGTCGCGCCACGGCGCGTAGCAGGTGGCTGCCGGGTTGACGGTGGTCAGGGGCACGAGGTGGCTGATCGCGTTCAGCTTGCTGTGCTGGTACTCGTGCACCATCGTCACGGCCAGCTGCTCGGCGTCGTGCGGTTCGGAGATGATCGCGGCGCCGTAGCCGTCGCCGACCGACCCGCTGTGCGGCCGGAAGCGGTAGGCCGCCGGGCGGGGCGTGATCACCGACAGCCCGGTGGACAGTTCCCGCGCGCGGTGCGGGTGGTCGCGCTCCAAGATCGCCCACGCCTCGGCGAAGAGCGCGTTCCACCGGGCTGCCGCGGATTCCGACAATGGGTCCGGTCGCTCCGGGATCGCCAATCCCCGGTACGGTCCGGTGTCGTCCAGGTGGATGCGCGGCGCGGTGGCGGCGACTTCGCCCTCAAGAATGCGGATCGGCTGCCATTCCACCGGGTGAGCGGTGCCGGCTCCGGTTTTAACGGTTAACCCCGACGCCTCCGAGACCAAGGTGCCGTGACCCCATCCGGTCGTCTCCGGCACTCGGGCGACGCCCCAGCCGGGAAGCACCGCGATGCCATCCCGCAAGGGAATAGTCATCGTGAAGCGCAATTCTGCGGACAACCCGGCCGCGGCGGCCAACAAGTGCAGTTGGCCGACGTGGAACCACACCGGAGCGGTGTCGGAGGCCTTGTTCCGGAGCCGGCGCAGCAGGTGCGCGGACCAGACCCCGACCTGGGGGCGCGACAGCAGGTCCGCCACCGCCTCCGGGCGGGCGCGCTCGGCGGCGACCAGCAGGTCCCACGCCTCGTCCACCGGGGGCAACGGGTTGCCCGGAACGGGGTGGTCGCGCGCGTGGTGCAGCACCAACCGCAGGGCGAGCAGACGTCTGGTCCGCTCGACCCGGTGCAGCAGCGCGATGGCGCCGGCGTCGGGGCGTGCGGACGCCAAGGCGTCCAACTGGGCCAGGGACATCCCGTGGTTGGGCAGCGATATCCCGTGCGTGGAGTTCGAGCCTGCCACCTCGTGGTCGCCCCTCGTCATGGGTGCGGAGTCCGCCGGTCAGGAGTCGTGCCCGCCCACACTGATGATGGCGTGGTCGACCTGTCTGAGGAAACGGTCGGTCGACGTCGTCAGGATCCCGTCGTCGAATGCGTCCAGCGCGTCGAGAGGAACGTTCGTCAAGTCGACCAGACCGGAGTCGATCCGAATTGCCGATTCATCCACTAGCTGGCCTCCCGAGTTGGCCATCAGGTAGCGGTGCCCCTGCGCGGTGGGGTTCGCCTTACGACGGCATGACTCAGTGTAATGTCAAGGAAACAGAGCGGAAGAGGTGCGTATGGCGGTATTCGGCTCCGCAGGGGGCAACTAAACGCCACTGACCCGTTCGGCCAACAGGGTGTCCAGTTCGGCCATTTCGGTGGAACCGGCGGCGTAGAAGCGGATGGCGGCCAGCAGCGCGTCGAGGCCGTCGGGGTAGTGCGCGCACGTGCGGACGATGCTGACCGTGTCCGGGCGGTCGGCGTTGTGCCGGGTGATGGAGCCGGCGAAGGGCAGTTCGCGCAGCACGAGGTCGCGTCCCTCGCGGGTGTCGAAGCCGGGGGTGCGCAGCATGACCTCGATGACCGGGCCCAGTTCGGCCAGGGTCAGGCTCCGCGTGCGGGCGGCGGGGCGTGAGGTCTCGATCGGGTGACCGTCGACCAGGCGGACCCAGACGCGGGCGTCCACCTCCTTCACCTTGGCCTGCGCCGCCGAGTAGTCGTCGGGCCTGGTGGCCGCGTCGTTGCGGACCACGGAGCGGTAGAACAGGTCGGAGACGACGAGCACCAGGGTGGCGGTCGACGCTTTGAGGGACTGCTTGGCGGCCGGCGCGTCGAGGATCCGGTAGGTGAAGATCATCTCTTCGCTCGTCTTGCCGTGCTCGTCGAAGTGCACCTCGCCGGCGTGCACGGCCATCCTCATCCGCAACCGCGCTTCGTGCGCGTGGGTGTGGTTGTGCCGGCGCAGGGCCGCGACGACGCGCTCCGGCAGCCGTTCGACCAGCACGGACTTGGGCACGTCGGCGGGCACCAGCACCATCAGGCTGTCGCCCGCGTCGTCCACCGCCTTGTCGTTCCAGGGCAGGTCGCAGTCGGCGAACGCGCTCATCAGCACCTGGTACATGCCGTCGCGCACGGCGGTCCGGTGGGGTGACGTCCGCGTCGGATCGCCGTAGGACTCCACGTCCACGACGACGAACGAGTGGTGCACCGCGGCAGACACCATGTGACCTCCCCACTGCTTGTTGTAGTCCAGAGGAGGGGTGGGGCGGCAGCGCCGCCACTCGAAATGACCAACCCTCCGGTTGCGGGACGGCCCGGTTCGGGTATGGACTCGGGTGTGGACGGGTACGGGTGGACGGTCGCGCTGGTCGCCGTGTTGGTGTTGCTGAACGCGCTGTTCGCGGGCAGTGAGATGGCGTTGATCAGCCTGCGCGAGGGCCAGTTGCGGGCGTTGGAGCGTGACGAGCGGGCGTCCGCGAAGACGCTCGTGCGGCTCGCGCGCGACCCCAACCGGTTCCTGGCCACCATCCAGATCGGCATCACGCTGGCCGGGTTCCTGGCCTCGGCGACGGCGGCGGTGTCGTTGGCCGAGCCGCTGGTGCCGGCCCTGTCGTTCCTCGGCAACGCGGCGAACGCGGTGGCGATCGCGCTGGTCACGGTGGTGCTGACGTTCCTGACCCTGGTGTTCGGCGAGCTCGCGCCCAAGCGGCTGGCGATGCAGTACGCGCTGCGCTGGGCGTTGCTGGTGGCACGGCCGCTGCACGTGCTGTCGGCCGCCTCACGGCCCGCGGTGTGGGCGTTGAGCGCGTCGACGAACCTGGTGGTCCGGCTGTTCGGCGGCAAGCCGGAACCCGAGTCCGAGCAGATGTCGTCCGAGGAGCTGCGCGAGCTGGTCTCCGCCCAACGGGGCCTCAACGCGGAGCAGCGCATGATCATCACCGGCGCCCTGGAGATCAGCGAACGCCGGCTGCGCGAGGTCCTGGTGCCGCGCCGGTCGGTGGTCACGTTGGCGGCGGAGACGGACGTGCCGTCCGCCCGCGCCGAGCTGGCCGCCTCGGGCCACTCGCGGGCGCCCGTGGCGCGCGGCGGGCACCTGGACGACGTCGTGGGCGTCGTGCACCTGCGCGACCTGCTCGACGACGACGCCAAGCTGGTCGACGTGGCCCGCTCGCCGATGGTGTTCCCCGACTCGGTGCGGGTGTCCGACGCGCTGCGCCGGTTCAAGGCCGAGCGCGAGCAGCTCGGCCTGGTCGTGGACGAGCACGGCGCGGTCGACGGCATCATCACGCTCGAGGACCTGCTGGAGGAGATCGTCGGCGAGATCCTGGACGAGACCGACCGCGACGTGATGGCCGTGCGCAGCGGCGCGGACGGCTCGCTCGTCCTGCCCGGCACGTTCCCCGTCCACGACCTGGTGGACCTGGGCGTCGAGCTGGCCGACCCGCCCGAGGGCGACTACGCCACCGTCGCGGGCCTGGTGCTGGTGGTGCTCGGCCGCATCCCCGAGGCCCCCGGCGACCGGATCACGGTCCCCGGCTGGTCCATCGAGGTGCTGAAGGTCGAGCACCACGCCATCACGTCCGTGCGCCTGCGGAAGCGCTGACTACCGACGCGTGGTCCTTGTCCGCCACTCCGCCAGGAGTCTTCGGGTCTTCACCGTGTACGGGTGCCCCGGGGACAACACCCCGAGCTGATCTTCGACCAGCCGTTCGAGCTGCTCCACCGCCCCGGCGGGGTCACCGGCCCTGCCGGTCCACTCGGCGAGGTTGTTGCGGCTGTAGACCGTCCGCGGGTGGTTCCAGCCCCAGACCCGGGCCTTGTCGGCGACCACCCGCTCCAACCGCGCGACCGCACCGGCGGGATCACCGGCGACGCCCAGCCAGTACGCGATGTTGTTGCGGATCGCGAGGGTGTTCGGGTGGTTCTCGCCCATCACCCGGATGTGGTCGACGAGCAGGTCCTCCAGTTGCCGGGTCGCGGCGGCCGGGTCACCCGCCTCCGCGACGCACGCGGCGAGGGAGTTCCGGGTCATGAGGGTGTCGGGGTGGTCCGGGCCGGACACCCGCACCCGGTCGGCGAGGACCTGTGCGAGCTCCGCCACCGCCTCGGCGTGCGCGCCGACCATCGTCCGCGCCTTGGCGAGCCGTCCGCGGGTGGTCAGGGTGATCGGGTGATCGGGGCCCAGCACCCGCAGCTGGTCGGGCACCAGCCGCTCCCACTCGTCGATCGCCTCCTCGTTGCGGCGCAGCTCCGCCAGCCAGTAGGCGAGGTCGTCACGGGTGCTCAACGTGTCCTGGTGATCGGCGCCGAGCACGCGGGTCCGGTCCACCAGCAGCGCGTTCGCCTGCTCGATCGCCGCACCGGGGTCCCCGGCCACTCCGCGTAGGTTCCCGAGGTGCGCGAGGGCGGTCATCGTGTCGGGGTGGTCGTCGCCGAGGAGGCGTCGCGCGGTCGCGGCCACCGAGCCGAAGTGCTCGGCCGCCTCGGCGGACATGCCGGCCTCGGCGAGGCTGATCCCAGCCCTGAACAGCACGTGGTGTGCCTCGTGCTCCCACAGGTGGTCACCCGCGACGGCGTTCAACGCCACGACGTTCGACCGCAACGCGGCGATGAGGTCCGATACGCGCTCGGTCTCGGGCCAGATCTCCAGCAGCGCGTCGGCGGCCGTCCGGGCGACCTCCCGGAACCGTGCCGGGGTGGCGCCCTCCCTCGTCGCCCGTTGCACCAGGGCGTGGACCTTGACCGCGCGGTCCGGCTCGTCCGGCCGCACCGAGGCCAGGCTGAACCGCTGCAGCAGGTGCAAGGCGTCGAGGACGTCGTCGAGGTCGGCGGGGTGCCCCGACCCGCCACCCAGCCACGTCGAGACGGTGCGACCGGTGAAGACCTGGATCGGGGCGCCGTTCGCGTCCAGCACGGCGGCCAGCTCCGACAACGGCACCGCGAGGTTCGACCCGGGCGAGCGGCTCAGCGACTCGACCGACAACGCCCAGGTGACCGCCACGGTGGCGCGGTGATCATCCGGCAGTTCATCGGCGTCGGGCAGCACCTGGGCCAGGGTCTTGCCGCGGGCGGCGAAGCGCTGCCGGTACCGCCGTGCGGTCAGGCCGCGGTTGACCAGGTACGCGGCGGCCTGGGCGAGTGCGACGGGAAGGCGTCCCAGGTCCTCTGCCAGCTCCGCGGCGCCTTCCGCCAGCCGGCCGTGCCCGGCGAGCTTGTCGGCGAAGTACGAGGCGGCTTCCGCGGGCGTGAACACCCCGACTTCGACCAGGACCCGGTCCCGCCGCGACAGCGAGGCGTCACGGCGGCGGGTCGTGACCACCGCTCGCCCGCCTTGCCTGCTCGGTGGCCACAGGCCGCGCAGGTCGGCCGGGTTCGCCAGGTCGTCGAGCACGACCAGCCACGTGCGCCCGGTCGTGGCCAGCCAGGCCAGCAGCCGCTCGGCGGCACGCTCGGGGTCGCCGTGGTTCGAGCCGATCACCTCGGCCGCGGCGTACCCCGCGACCACCGAGTCCCGGGAACCGGCCGTCACCCACAGCAGCAGGTCGACCGCGCCGTCGCTCCACAGCCGTTCCGCGACGGCAGCCGCCAGCTGCGTCTTGCCGACACCGCCCATGCCGACCAGCACCGACGTCGTCGGCGCGGGTTCGGGCCGGTCGAACTGCCGCAGAGCGGCCCGGTCCTGGAAGCAGTCCGCCACGAGCGGCACGACTCCCACTCGCCGCGGCCACCGGTCGGCAGGCGGCGACGGCAGCAGGACGACCTGCGAGGCGGTGACCTCCTCGACGTGGCCGACCTGCACCACGTTGCCGTGGACGTCGCCCCCGATATCGTTGTGGGCGGCACCCGATCGCCAGGAGGACGGCTGTGCGGTCATGGCGGCTCCCGAGGTCACGTCCTGTGCGCAAGACCAGCGTCCAGCTCATCCGTGCGCAGATCAACGTGGTCGGGACCGCGGTCAGCGGCCCGCCGCCGCCACCCACGCCTCCAGACCTGCCACGTCGTGGGGCAGTGCGGAGGACAGCACCCGGTTGCCCGCCTCGGTCACCACGACGTTCTCCTCCAGCCGCACGCCGATGCCGCGCAGCTCCGGCGGCACGGTCTCGTCGTTGGGGTGGAAGTACAGGCCGGGCTCGACGGCCAGCGCCATGCCGACCTCCAGCGTGCCCTCGTGGTAGGCGGTGGAGCTGGAGTTGGCGCAGTCGTGCACGTCCAGCCCCAGGAAGTGGCCGACGCCGCACGTGATGTAGCGGCGGTGGTGCTGGCCGTCCGGGTCGAGCGACTCCTCGACCGACACGGGCAGCAGGCCCCAGTCGTGCAGGCCCTCGGCGAGCACCCGCATGGCCTCCTGGTGGAAGTCCCGGTACGCCGCGCCCGGCCGCACGACCGCCAGCGCCGCCACCGACGCGCGTTCGATCAGCTCGTGCACCTGCCGCTGCGCCGGGCTGTAGGAGCCCGACACCGGCAACGTCCGGGTGATGTCGGCGGTGTAGAGGGTGTCCAGCTCGACGCCCGCGTCCAGCAGCAGCACGGCGTCCTCGGGCACGGGACCGTCGTTGCGCACCCAGTGCAGCACCGGCGCGTGCGGCCCGGCGGCCACGATCGAGGCGTAACCCGGGCCGTTGCCCGCGGTGCGGGCGCGCCGGTCGAACGTGCCCTGCAACCACCGCTCGCCACCGCCCTTGACGGCCGCTCCCAGCTCGGCGGCGACGTCGGCGAAACCGAGGATCGTGGCGTCCACGGCGGCCTGGAGCTGGCCGACCTCCCAGTCGTCCTTGATCCGGCGCAGCTCGGCCAGCACGGTGCGCAGCCCGGCGGTGTGGTCGGCGCCCGCCAGCGCGTCCAGCAGCGGGTCGACGCCTGCCGTCGCGTGCACGGCGGGCAGCCTGCCGCGCAGCGCCGACGGCAGCTCGTGCAGCGGGCGGCAGCGCACGCCGAGTGCCTCGCCCCACTCGGCCAGGCCGGGCACCGGGCCGATCCACAGCTCGCCGTCGCGCGCGTTGGCGAAGAAGTCCGGCTCGTCCGGGCCGGCCGGCGGGCGCAGGAACAGCTCCGCGTCGTGACCGCCGGCGACCGGGTGCATCACCAGCACCGCGCCTTCCGCGGCGCAGCCCGTCAACCAGGAGAAATCGCTGTCGGGCCGGAAGCCGTAGTCGGTGTCGTTGGACCGCACCGGCGACCAGCCGGCGGCCACCGCGATGCGCGCGCCGGGCAGCGCGGCGCTGAGCCGGTCGCGGTGCGCGGCGGCGGCCTCGGCGGCGCCGGGCGCGACCCGGGCGGCGCGGTCGGCCGGGCCCCAGCCGTGCTGGACGAACTCGCGGAACCCGGAGGCGTCGACGAGCTTGCTCGGGTCGCGGCGGGCGGGTTTGGTCACCGTGGGCAGCCTTTCGGGTCGGGGCCGTGAGCACGCCCGATCGCGATCGGCGACCGGACGTCACCCAGGATGCTCTCACCAGCCCGTGGATCGCCCAACCGGGTGTCTCCCGCACTGAAACGGCCTACCCCGCGTGGGCGATCCGGTAGGCAACAGCCCAGGGCTACCTACGGCAGGTGATCTCATGCGTCCCGAGGACGTCGTCGAACTGCGGGTGCACGGCGTGTCCGGCACCCCGCCGGAAGCGATGCTCGGCGACCCGTTCCCGACCCCGGTCGCCGGTGACGACGTCGCGCGGTTCCTGCGGGCGGCCAAGCCCGCGCGGGCGCTGTCCAGCGGGCGGACGCGGACGGTGGAGGCGTTCCACTGGGGCCGGTTCACCTCGGGCGGCGCGAGCCGGGCGCTGTGGCTGGTGCTGATCCCGTTCGCGATCCTCAACCTGGCCCGGTACACGCTGCTCGGCGCGGGCCGGTTCGCCGAGGCGGTGCTGCGGCTGCTCGGCCTCGTGCTGACGGGCATGCTCGTCGCGGCGACCGCGTACGTGTCGCTGGATCTGCTGGTGCGGCAGTGCGCGGGCACGGCGGCGTGCCGGTCGGCGCACCTGGCGTTCTTCGACGGCTGGCCGTTCGGGGCGATGCTGCTGGTCGGCATGGTCCCGCCCGGGCTGGTGATCACCGTGCTGTGGTGGTTCGGCCGGCAGACGTTCCTGTACGAGCCGAAGGGCACGCACCACGTGTGGGAGACCCGCACGGGCAGCCTGGGCGACTACGCGTTCTGGCACACGTCGCCGCGCACACCGGTGCTGCGTGACGCGCACGTGGCGGCGGCGTGCGTGGTGGTGGGGGTGCTGTACGCGGGCGCGTTGCGGACCCCGCAGCCGGACCGGCCGTCGGACGCGCTGTCGTGGACGGTGGTCGGGTTGGGCGTGGCGGTGCTGGCGTGGGCCCTCGGGTGCGTGGTGATGTCGCCGGACCGGCGGCAGGTGAACTCGCGGGCGCTCAAGTGGGCGTCGGCGGCGTACCTGCTGCTCGCGGCGGGGTTGGCGACGGCGTTCCTGTGGCGGGCGCCGACGGGCGCGTCCGGGTCGGTGACGCCGCTGGCCGGCTTCGAGGCGGTCACGAACATCCTGGCCGCGTCGGCGATGCTGCTGCTGGTCGTGCTGCTCGGGGCGTGCGTGCGCCTGCGGCACTCCGCGCGCGGTGTCGAGCTGATGGTGGCGGACAAGCGGTTCCGGCCGATGTGGCACGGGTACGCGGCCGTGGTGATCGCCGCGGTCGCCACCACGCTGGCGGTCGGGTTCAGCGGCGGGCTGGCCTACCGGGTGGTGGACTGGGTCGGCGACCCGGTGCCGGAGGCGGGGCGTCAAGGGCTGGTGCTGAGCACGAGCTACCTGGTCGGCGCGGGGCTCTGGGGCGTGCTGGCGATCGCGTTCCCGCTGCTGGTGGCACCGATCGTGGCGGCGATGGTGCGGCAGGTGTCGAGCGCGCTGGTGTTCGCGGCGGGTTCGGTGACCGCGGCGGTGGCGGTGGTGCTGCGGTGGACGCCGATGCCCGGCTGGGCGTTCTGGGTCGCCGCGGTGGCCGCCGGTCTGCTGTACGCGGTCGGCGCGGTGTCCTGGATGCGCCACGCGAGCGGTGCGGCGGTCCGCGAGGGCATTGTGACCGACTACCCGGGGCGCCCGGACCGACCGGGCATCGGCAAGGTGGCGTTCAACCAGCGCCTGGCCTCGGCGAAGTACCGCTACCACTGGCTGCTCGGCGCGGTCGCGTTGCTGGGCGGCGTGCTGGTGGCGGCGGGTGGCGGGCTCGCGCTGGCCCGGCTCGCGCACCCGGACTGGCGGGCCGCCCCGCCGCCGGGCCTGGCCGACTGGCTGTCGACCCTCCCGGCGCAGGAGCTGGGCGCGTTGGGCAGCCTGGTGGTGTCCGGGCTCGTGCTGGTCTTGTTGTTGTTGGGCGTGCGGACGTGGCAGAGCCCGCGGATGCGCACGGCGGTCGGGATCGTGTGGGACCTGGTGGCGTTCTGGCCGAGGTTGGCGCACCCGATCTGCCCGCCGCCCTACGGCGGTCGCGCCACCATCGAGCTGACCTCCCGGGCGGTCCGGTTGGCCGGGCACCACGACGTGGGCGCGGTCGTGCTGTCGGGGCACAGCCAGGGCAGCGTGGTGTGCTTCGCCGCGTTGTCGTTGCTGCGCCGGGAGAGCGAGCGGCCCGACCCGGCCGACGGCGAGCGGTACATCAGGCAGGCGGACGCGGTCGCCGCGCTGCGCCGGGTCGGCCTGGTGACGTACGGCTCGCAGTTGCAGTGGGCGTACTCGCGGCTGTTCCCGCACTACCTGGGCCACGCCGAGCTCGTCCGCCTGCACGACGAGCTCGGCGACCGCTGGTGGAACGTGCACCGGCTCACCGACCCGTTGGGCGGGCCGGTGCAGGTGTGGCCGGAGACGGCCGAGGAGCAGGTGTTCGCCGGCCCGAAGCTGTGGGGCGTGCGCTGCGGCAACGACGTGCGGCTGCGCGACCCGGAGTTCCTCGACCCCGACCCGGACATGGTCGCCTCGCCGTTGCGCGGGCACAGCGACTACTACGACGACCCGGTGTTCGACGAGGTGGTGGCCAGGGTGGCGGCGGCCGTCGCGCCGCCGCGCACCACCGTCGTGATCGGCGACCTGTCCCTGTCGGGCGGGTCCTGAGCCTCAGCCCTGGAGCACGGACCGCGTGACGCGTTCGGCGATCGCGGCCACCATCGTGCGCGGGCGACGCGGGACGAGGTGGGCGTTGAGCGCGTTGCCCAGGCCCGGCGTGACGTAGGCGCGGCCGCGGTCCAGGGCGTCCAAGGCCGCCCGCACGACGGCCTCGGCGCTCATCATCCGGCCGCCGATCGCGGCGCGCGGGGTGACGCGGTCGAAGAAGCTGGTCTCGGTCGGGCCGGGGCACAGGGCGAGCACCTTGATGCCCCGGTCCCGGTACTCCCGGCGCAGCGCGAGGCTGAAGTTCAGCACGAACCCCTTGCCCGCGCTGTAGGTGGCGAAGTACGGCGAGGGCTGGAACCCGGCCGTCGAACCGACGTTGACCACGGCGCCGGAGCCCGCTTCGAGCATCCCGGGCACGAGCGCCCGGGTCAGGCCGACCAGCGCGACCACGTTGACCATCAACTGCTCCTGGTCGTGGCCGTCGGGGATCTCCTCGAACCGGCCGGCGGTGCCGAAGCCCGCGTTGTTGACCAGCGTGTGGACGGGGCCGGGCAGCCGTGCGACGACCGAGTCGACCGCGTCCGGCGCGGACAGGTCCTGCGGGACCACGTGGACCTTCGCGCCGTGCTCGTGGCGGAGCCGGTCGGCGACGGCGTCCAGGCGGTCGGCGGAGCGGGCGACGAGGACGAGGTCGTGGCCGCGGGCGGCGAGCCGGTCGGCGAACTCGACGCCCAGCCCGGCGGACGCGCCGGTGACGAGGGCGGTGGGGCGGTGGGTCATGTCATCTCCATCGGCTCGGTTATGTGAGACATCTTAGGCACACCTATCGCCGTAGATGCAACAGTGATGTTCCAGTTAACGCGGTAGCTGTACCATCGGTGGTGCACGGAAGGAGACAGACTTGGGAGCGACGCGGCCCTTGCGCGCCGACGCCGAACGCAGCGTGCGGACGATCCTGGAAGCCGCCGAGCGGCTGCTGTCGGTGAACCCCGGCGCGTCCATGGAGCAGATCGCCGAGGCCGCGGGCGTCGCGCGCACCACCGTGCACCGGCGGTTCGCCAACCGGCAGGCGTTGGTGGAGGCGATGACGGCCGACGTCGTGCGGCAGCTGGACGAGGTGATGGACGCGGGCCGGCCGGAGACCTCGCCGCCGCTGGTCGCGCTGCACGAGATCACCGCGAACGTGCTGCGGGTCAAGATCGGGTGGCCGTTCGCGATGGGCGTCGTCTTCACCGCCGCCGACTCGCCCGCCGCCGAGGGCAAGCGCCGGGTGGA
Source organism: Actinosynnema sp. NPDC002837 (assembly GCF_040295345.1). NCBI lineage: Bacteria > Bacillati > Actinomycetota > Actinomycetes > Pseudonocardiales > Pseudonocardiaceae > Actinosynnema > Actinosynnema sp. NPDC002837. The sequence continues at coordinate 5,048 of NZ_JBEOVG010000116.1, read as the reverse complement.
CGACCGCTGCCTGGTGCTGCTGCGCCGGGCGCGGGACGAGGGGCTGCTCGACGCCTCCGCCGACCTCGACTGGACGCGCCGGGTGTTCTACGCGTTGATCGGCGAGGCGGTGCACGGGCCGGACAGCGGCCTCGAACCCGACGCGCTGGCGCAGCGGGTGGTCGACACCCTCCTGCACGGCGCCGGGCCGCCTTAGCCCGGGCCGCCGGGTGCGCGGGCCGCTGATCCCCTTCTGTGATGAGGTGGAGTCGCCGATGACCGGGGAGGACCGTGCCAGTGATCATCCGTCGCGCCACCGCCGAGGACGTCCCCGCCATCGTGGCCATGCTCGCCGACGACGAGTTGGGCGCGCGGCGCGAGTCGCCGGAGGACCTGGCGCCCTACCTGCGGGCGTTCGAGGCGATCGACGCGGCCGGGCACGAGGTGCTGGCGGTCGCGGAACGCGGCGGTGAGGTCGTGGGCACGTTGCAGCTCACGGTGTTGCGCGGCCTGTCGCGGCGGGGCGCGGCACGGGCGCAGGTCGAGGCCGTGCGGGTGGCGTCCTCGATGCGCGGGCAAGGGCTGGGGGAGGAGTTGATGCGCTGGGCGATCGACGAGGCCAGGGCCCGCGGTTGCGTCATCGTCCAGTTCACGTCGGACAAGACCCGCGTGGACGCGCACCGCTTCTACCGCCGCCTCGGCTTCGTCCAGTCCCACGAGGGCTTCAAGCTGCCGCTGTCGTGACGCCGGGTAGGTTGCCGCGGTAAGTCCGCTCGACCGGGAAGTGCTGATGATCCAAGTCCTCGCGACCGCGTTGACGGTCGTGGCGCTCGTCGCGGCCGCGTGGTCGCTGGTGCTGGTCGTCGCCGACCGGCCCATCACGCTCGCCACCAAGCCCACCCTCGGCCTCGCCGCGGTCGTCGTGCTGCTCGAAGCCGGGCTGCTCGTGCAGGCGGTGGCCGCGACGGTCGCCGTGCTGGGCTCCGACCGGGCCGGCCTGGACGCGCCCACGTTCTTCGGCTACCTGGTCGCGGCGGTCGCCGTGCTGCCGGTCGGCGCGTTCTGGGCCCTGGGCGACCGGTCGCGGTGGGGCGCCGGGGTGTTGGCGGTGGCGTGCCTGAGCGTGCCGGTGATGATCCTGCGGCTCAACCAGCTCTGGGCGACCCATGGGTGAGCGGCGCGACGAGCTGAAGGAGACCACCCGGTCCGGGCCCGGTCGGATGCTCATCGCGGTGTACGGGATCTTCGCGGTCGCCGCCACCTCCCGCTCCGCGGTGCAGCTCGCCACCCGGTTCGAGCAGGCGCCGCTGGCGTACGTGCTGTCGGCGTTCGCGGCGGTCGTGTACGTCGTCGCCACCGCCGCGCTGGCCGGTGTCGTGTCGCGGCGGGTCGCCTACCTCGCGTGCGGCGTCGAGCTGGCCGGGGTGCTCGTGGTCGGCGCGGCGAGCCTGGTGTTCGCCGACGCGTTCCCGGACGCCACGGTGTGGTCGGACTTCGGCGGCGGCTACGGGTTCGTCCCGCTCGTGCTGCCCGTGCTCGGTCTGCTCTGGTTGCGCCACACCGGACTGCGGTATTCCGAACAGGCGCGTTGAACGAACCGGCCGCCCATCTCGTAAAGCATGCAGTCGCCGGGCCTACAACCGGCGGCCGGTCCGTGGCGGCGGCCGAGACCAAGGGCGTCCGGCAGGGCACGCCGTCGTGGGTGCAGGAGGCCGGGGGCACGCGTCCCCGGCCTCCGTGACAAAGATCACCACGTCCGCGCGATCCGGTGGCGGATGCCGTTCGCGCAGGTCGGAGCCCGTTCGACGGGCGTGCGGTCAACCCATGTCTGAGCCCGTTCTCAGGTGGCGTGTGCCAGCGTTCGCACATCCGCCCGCGGTACCCCGTGCAGTCGCCTGCCGGCCGGTCCGCTCACCAAGGAGATTCCCACGATGTCCGTGCTGGCTCGACTGAGCCTGGCCAACCGAAGTCTCGTCGGGCTGCTCAGCCTGCTCGTGATCGGTTTCGGCGCGTTCACGCTGCCCTCGATCAAGCAGCAGCTCTTCCCGTCCATCGAGTTGCCCGCCGCGGTGGTCATCGCGCCCTTCCCGGGCGCGTCGCCGGACCTGGTGGACAGCCAGGTGGCCGAGCCGATCCAGTCGGCCGTGCGCGGTGTCGACGGTGTCGAGCAGGTGTTCACCCGCTCCGCCGAGAGCTCCGCGACGGTCCAGGTGATGTTCACCTACGGCACCGACATCGACGCCGCCGTGGCCCAGATGCAGCAGGCGGTGAACCGGCTCCAGCCGCGCCTGCCGCAGGGCGTGGAGCCGACCGTCGCGCAGGGCAGCACCGACGACATCCCGGTGATCGCGCTCGCCGCGACCTCCGGCGACGACGACATCGCCGCCGCGGCCCGGCTGCGCGCCGAGGTCGTGCCCGGCCTGGAGGCCATCCCCGGTGTGCGGGAGGCCAGCGTCAGCGGTGAGCGCGACCGCCAGGTCAGCGTCACCGTCGACTACGCCCGCCTCGGCGCGGCCCGGGTGGACCCGCAGGCGCTGACCGCCGCCCTGACCACGGCCGGCGCGGTCATGCCCGCGGGCACCGTGCCGGACGCGGACAAGACGCTGACCGTGCAGGTCGGCAGCCCGGTCGGCACCGTCGACGACCTGCGCAACCTGCTGCTCGCCTCGCCCGCGGGCCCGGTGAAGCTCGGCGACGTGGCCAAGGTCGAGTCCGCGCCGGCGGCGGCGACCGTGCTCACCCGCACCAACGGCGAGGCGACGCTGGGCGTCAGCGTCACCATGGCCGCCGACGGCAACGCGGTCGAGATCTCCCGGCAGGTCCGCGACAAGCTCGGCGAGTGGGGCGAGGCGGCGGGCTCCACCCTCACCGTCGCGTTCGACCAGGGCCCGCAGGTCGAGAAGGCGATCAGCGGCCTGACCACGGAGGGCCTGCTCGGCCTGCTGTTCGCGGTGGTCGTGATCCTGCTGTTCCTGCTGTCGGTGCGGTCCACGCTGGTGACGGCGGTGTCGATCCCGCTGTCGGTGGTGGTCGCGCTGATCGCGCTCTACACCGGCGACCTGTCGTTGAACCTGCTCACCCTCGGCGCGCTCACCATCGCGGTCGGCCGGGTGGTGGACGACTCGATCGTGGTGCTGGAGAACATCAAGCGGCACCTCGGGTACGGCGAGGAGAAGCAACGCGCCGTGCTGGACGGCGTGCGCGAGGTGGCGGGCGCGGTGACCGCGTCCACGTTGACCACGGTCGCGGTGTTCCTGCCGATCGCGTTCGTCGGCGGCATCGCGGGCGAGCTGTTCGGGCCGTTCTCCATCACGGTCACGGTGGCGCTGCTGGCCTCGCTGCTGGTGTCGCTGACGATCGTGCCGGTGCTGGCGTACTGGTTCCTCAAGCGCCCGGCCGTGCCGACCGACCCGGACGAGGCGGCGAAGGCGCGCGAAGCGGCGCTGGAGAAGGAGAAGCGCAGCCCGTTGCAGCGCGCATACGTGCCCGTGCTCAAGTTCGCGACCACGCGCCGTTGGGTGACGTTGCTGATCGCCGCGCTCATCTTCGGCGGCACGCTCGGCCTGGCCGGCTCGCTGGAGACCAACTTCATCGACAACGCGGGCGGCACCGCGTTGCAGGGCACCCAGAAGCTGCCGCCGGGCAGCAGCCTCACCGCCCGGGACGACGCGGCGCGCAAGCTCGAAGGCGTGCTGGCGGAGACCGAGGAGGTGGAGACCTACCAGGTCACCGTCGGCACGGACAACAGCCTGGCCGCGTTCGGCTTCGGCGGTGACGGCGACACCAGCGTGCGCGCCACCGTCCGCGAGGGCACGGACCTGGAGGCGTTGCAGGACCGGCTGACCGAGCGGTTGGCGAACACGCCCGGCGCGGGCGAGGTGGCGTTCGGCGCGGCGGCGTCCGGCTTCGGCTCGGACACCATCGACGTGCTGGTCACCGCGCCCGACGCGGCCACGCTGCGCGACGCCGCCGACCGCGTGCGGCAGGTCGTGTCCGGCACGCCCGGCGTCGGCGAGGTCACCGACGACCTGTCGGTGAGCGCGCCGCGCGTGCAGGTGACGGTGAACCAGGCCGCCGCGGCGGCGCGCGGGCTCACCGGCCAGACCATCGGCCAGTTCGCCGCGCAGGCGCTGCGCGGCGTGCCGGTGGCGCAGCTGCCGATCGACGGCCGGTCGCAGCAGGTCCTGCTGCGCACGGGCACGACGCCGACCGACGTGGCCGCGCTGCGCGCGTTGCCGCTGCCGGGTGGCGTCACGCTCGGCCAGGTCGCCGACGTGGCCGTGGTGGACGGTCCGGTTCAGGTGCGGCGCACCGACGGCGCGCGCAGCGCCACCGTGTCGGCGAAGGCCACCGGGTCCGACCTGGGCGCGGTGACGGCCGACCTGACGTCGCGGCTGGACGCGCTGGACCTGCCCGCGGGCGCCGCGCACAGCATCGGCGGCGTCAGCGCCGACCAGGCCGAGACGTTCGCCGACCTGGGCCTGGCCATGCTCGCGGCCATCGCGATCGTGTTCCTGATCATGGTGGCGACGTTCCGCAGCCTGGTGCAGCCGCTGATCCTGCTGGTGTCCATCCCGTTCGCCGCGACCGGCGCGATCGGCCTGCTGCTGCTCACCGGGACCCCGCTCGGCCTGCCCGCGTTGATCGGCATGCTGATGCTCGTCGGGATCGTGGTGACCAACGCGATCGTGCTGATCGACCTGGTCAACCAGTACCGGCGGGACGGCATGCCGGTGCGGGAGGCCGTGGTCGAGGGCGGCAGGCGGCGGCTGCGACCTATTCTGATGACCGCCGCGGCCACGATCTTCGCGCTGCTGCCGATGGCGCTGGGCATCACCGGCGAGGGCGCGTTCATCGGCAAGCCGCTGGCGATCGTGGTGATCGGCGGCCTGATCAGCTCGACGCTGCTGACCTTGGTGCTGGTGCCCACGCTGTACTCGATGGTGGAGGGCCGCAAGGAACGCCGCCGGGCGCGCAAGGCCGAGCGGACCGTCGAGGCCCGGGAGCCGGTCGGCGTCTGAGCCCGGGGGGTCGGACGCCCCGCCGCCCGTGGGTGGACGGCGGGCTGC